>JBBRFP010000335.1:0-3156 GCA_038241465.1 Cytophagales bacterium
GGAGGCCACTGTTGGGAAATTTCCATCCGGAACACGTTGCTCCTCAACAATATTTATATTCTGAAATCCCAGCCTTCTTAGACACTCTGGAACCATGGTGATACCCGCGCCGTGGAGGCTAGAATAGACCAACGAAATATCCTTCTGCTTTTTAATGCTTGCCTGTCTCGGAATCAGCTTTATCACTTCCTGGTAATATGCTTCCTCAACTTCTGGCCCGATTGATTTAATCTTAGATGGATCGGCTGTAAATTTTACCTGATCAAAACTTGTGATTGCGTTGACCTCATTCATAACACTGGCATCGTGTGGAGGGACTAGTTGCGCTCCGTCACTCCAGTAGGCTTTGTAGCCATTGTATTCTTTCGGATTGTGCGATGCAGTGATGACGACTCCTGATTGGCATTTGAGATAGCGGATCGCATACGAGAGTAGAGGTGTTGGACGCAGCTCAGGGAATAAGTGGACCATGATTCCATTGGCTGAAAGAACATCAGCTGTGACTTCAGCAAAATAGCGGCTGTGGTTGCGGCTATCGTGGGCGATCGCAACATGTATCGGTTGATTTGGAAATGATTTGTTTAAATAATTGGCCAGTCCTTGTGTTGCAACACCGATCGTATACTGATTGATGCAGTTTGATCCGACGCCCATGATCCCACGCAGGCCACCTGTTCCAAATTCAAGGCTCCTGTAAAAGCTGTCAATTAGTTTCTTATTATCATCGCTAGCGAGTAGTTCCCTGACTTTCTTTTTAGAATCCTCGTCAATATTACTGTTTAGCCATCGCTTAGCTGTAGCAGTAGAAATAGAGAGTAAATCCGCCATAGGAGATTAAAGATTAAGGATTAAAGATGAAAGCTTAAAGATTGCCGCGTAGAGCTTGTTCACGTTCTATTGATTCAAAGAGGGCTTTGAAATTCCCTTTTCCAAAAGATTTTGCGCCATTGCGTTCAATGATCTCAAAGAAAAGGGTTGGCCGATCCTGAACAGGTTTTGTAAATATTTGAAGAAGGTATCCCTCTTCGTCGCGATCGATAAGGATATTTTCTCTTTGCAGTTCCTTCCAGTCTTCATTGATTTCGCCAACCCGTTGTCTGACATCTGCGTAATAAACATCAGGGACGCGTAAAAATTCTACACCACGTCTTCTTAGTTCTGATACTGTTTTAATAATGTCGTCGGTGGCGATAGCGATGTGCTGAACACCAGGACTTTTGTAAAAATCTAGATATTCTTCAATCTGTGATTTCTTTTTTCCTTCTGCCGGTTCGTTAATCGGGAATTTAATATATCCATTTCCATTGGAGACAACTTTCGACATTAATGAGCTGTATTCAGTAGATATATCACTATCGTCAAACGTTATCAATAGTTTAAATCCCATCACTTTCTCATAGAATTCAACCCAATGATTCATTTTTCCAAGTTCAACATTGCCAACACAATGGTCAACGTACTTCAATCCGATATCCGCTGACTTGAATGTGCCCGTAATGGGTTTGTAGCCGGGTAGGAAAGGTCCTTTATAATTTTTCCGTTCAACAAATGTATGGATCGTTTCTCCATACGTGTGAATCGCAGAGATCACTACTTCGCCGTATTCATCTTTGATCGTTTGCGGGCCAAACGCAGGATGAGCACCACGAACAACTGTTTCATTGAATGATTTCGCCGCATCATCTACCCACAGGGCAAGTACTTTAACACCGTCGCCATGCTTTTTTACATGTTCTGATATTTCAGAATCCGGCACCAGGGAGGTGGTGAGTACAAAGCGAATTTTATCTTGCTTAAGCACGTAGGAAGTTCTGTCGCGCACGCCGGTTTCAGGTCCTGCATAGGCTATTAGCTCAAAACCAAAGCAGTGTTGGTAAAAGAGAGAGGCCTGTTTTGCATTGCCGACGTAAAACTCAATATGGTCGGTGCCATTGATTGGCAGGAAATCTTGTTTCATTCCGGTATCGTTTGAAAGGTCAAAATTAATCTATTCGCAGGTTTGTTTTATTATCTGCGGGCATTTCTCTAATCTTGGCAAAATTTTCTAAAATGGACGTAACAGCGATTGATAAGGCCCTTCAGGAGATCATTAAAACCCGCCTGGAATTGTCAAAACTCGATTACAGCAACCCCAAGTATGACGAACTCGAGGAAAGGGTGCACGATCTTGAAGACGCTTTTCAGGAAGAATACGGGGATGAGCTCGAGTCTGTCATTCAGGATATACACGATGAGTATTGCCCCGACACGGATGTGCTGGTCCCGGTTTCATACATCGCTAAAGTATATACAGTTGATGACAAGGGTGAGTACAGCGTTTCACCTTCAGAAGGAGTTTTCGTGGAAATGGATGATTACCCGGATCAGGATACAAAGATTGTGATCTTGCCAAATCCTGTTAGGATATTGCTTAATATGGGTGATAAGCAGCAGGTGGTGTGGACGGCGCAGTAATCGGTCAGCGGTAATCCGTAACCAGATTTCTCACCATCAGATAACTGATAACGAATTACTTTTTTATCGATAAGATAGTTTCTTCCTTACGCGATCAAGAACATTCCTTGCAATAATCCTCGCTCTCTCTTCACCATCTTCCAGAATTTTTTCCAATTCGCTAGAATTGGCCATCAGATATTGATACATCTCACGCTCCTTTTGATACTTATCAATTAGTAATCCGAGAAGTTCCTGCTTGGCATGTCCGTAACCAAAATTACCTGCAAGATATTTTTTTCGCAATTCGGTGGTTTGCTCTTGATTGCCAACAAGCTTGTAAATTGAAAAAACATTGTCAGTATCCGGATTTTTCGTATCCTCCACTGGCGTACTATCAGTAACAATCGACATCACCTGCTTTTTCAATTCTTTTTCAGCACGGAAGATGTCAATGATATTATTGTATGACTTGCTCATCTTATTACCATCCGTTCCCGGAATCGTCATTATCTGTTCTTCTATCTGCGCCTCTGGAATTACAAAGGTTTCTCCGTATTGATTGTTGAAGGCTGAAGCCACATCACGTGTTATTTCCAAATGCTGACGCTGATCTCTTCCTACTGGCACAATATTGGTATCATACAATAAAATATCTGCAGCCATTAACACCGGATAGGTAAATAGCCCGGCGTTGACGTCAGAAAGCCTATCCGATTTGTC
>JBBRFP010000336.1:0-3146 GCA_038241465.1 Cytophagales bacterium
GGCTGAAGATGCATGGAATAGCAAAGATCCTGTTCGGGTATCAAAAGCGTACACCATTGATAGCGAATGGCGCAATCGCGATACGTTTATTAATGGACGTGAGGAGATTGTAAAGTTTCTTTCCGGCAAATGGGAGAAAGAGTTGAATTACAAACTCAAAAAAGAATATTGGGCGCATACTGATAATCGCATAGCGGTTCGTTTTGAATATGAGTATCAGACCGTAGAAGGAAAATGGTTTAGAGCCTATGGGAATGAAAACTGGGAGTTTGACGAAAATGGTTATATGAAGAAGCGATTTGCCAGTATTAACGATGTCATGATTACTGAAGCAGAACGAAAATTTGTTATCTAAATAAATAATAACAAGTCATGAACTATTCCACCATTGCGTTTTCTGAAGCTGCAAAGAAGATTCAGGAAAAATCAGGAAGCAGGGCCAACTATGCCAGAATGGAAAAGCAAGATCAGAATGACGTGTTGACGGACAGTGAGATTGAATTCATTGCCCTTCGGGATAGCTTTTATATGGCCACCGTTGGCGAGAACGGATTTCCTTATTTACAATTTCGTGGTGGCCCCAAAGGATTTTTAAAAGTCCTGGATAGCAAGCGATTGGCGTTTATTGATTTTCGGGGCAACCTGCAATTTATCTCGATCGGTAATCTCGCTACGAATAATAAAGTGGCGATCATTTTACTGGATTATCCTGCCAAGGCCAGATTGAAGATCTTTGCAGAAGCCGAGGTGGTGGAATTAAAGGACAATCCTGAACTGTTTGATAAGCTAAATCTTCAAGATTATAAATTTCGGCCTGAACGAATGTTAGTACTAAACATAAAGGCCTATAATTGGAATTGCCCGCAGCACATTACGCCGCGCTATACGATGGAAGAAATCGAAGAAGCTTTTGAAGCACAACACAGTCACATTGCCGCGCTGGAAGCGGAAATTAAATTATTAAAGTCAAGAATAGGTTAAGCTACCACGTGATGTTAAAAGAATTGAAGAGAGTCGTTGTTACGGGATTGGGAGCGATATCTCCGTTAGGAAATTCAATAGATGAATTATGGGCAAATCTTGTGGCGGGCAAGAGCGGTGTCGGATTCATTACGAAGTTTGATACATCCCGTTTCAAGACCAGGTTTGCGGCAGAAGTAAAAGACTTCAAAGCGGTAGATTATTTTGAAAAAAATGAAGCGCGTAAATATGATTTGTTTACGCAATATGCTGTGGCAGCGGCGGAAGAAGCCATTCGGTCGGCAGGAATAAATTTTCAACAGTTGAACAGAAATAAAATCGGAGTGATCTGGGGTTCAGGCAATGGTGGGATCATTACGTTTCAGGAGCAAATCGAAGAATTTATAAAGGGGGAGAAGACTCCGCGCTTTAATCCTTACTTCATTCCAAAAATCATTGCGGACATCCCTTCAGGTGTTATCTCCATCCGTCATGGTTTACGGGGATTGAATTTTTCCGTGATCTCCGCCTGTGCATCTTCCAACAACGCGATAATTGATGCCGTCAATTATATTCGGTTAGGAAGGGCCGATATGATCATAACTGGTGGTTCCGAAGCACCGATCAATGAAAGTGGTATGGGTGGGTTTAACGCCTCCAAGGCATTGTCCACCTTCAATGAAAATCCGGCGGCGGCTTCACGGCCTTTTGATGTGAAGCGCGATGGCTTTGTGATGGGGGAAGGTGCCGGTGCTTTGGTTTTGGAAAGTTTAGAATCAGCGCTTAACCGTGGTGCTTCTATTATTGCAGAAGTAGTTGGAACGGGCATGGCGGCCGACGCCTATCATCTTACCGGTACCCATCCGGACGGAGAAGGTGCCTACCTGGGAATGTTAGATGCATTAACGGACGCAGGCATTACGCCCGATCAAATTGATTATGTGAATGCGCATGCTACCTCTACACCCATGGGCGATGAGAGCGAACTAAAAGCAATATCGCGCGTGTTTGGTAATAGAAAGGAATTAAATATCAGCGCCACCAAATCAATGACCGGTCATTTGCTGGGAGCCGCCGGCGCAATTGAAGCCATCATTTGTGTGAAAGCCATTGAAAAGAAGATTATTCCCCCAACCATCAACACCACCGAAGTTGAGCCTGAATATATAAATCGATTCAACCTGACGCTGGGTGCAGCTCAAATAAAAGAAATAAAGTATGCAATCAATAATACTTTTGGTTTTGGAGGGCATATAGCCAGTACTATTTTTAAACGATATGAAGCCTGATGAAATGATCCATTCTCAAACTGCTTTTACGCTGGTGAATCAACAAAACGGAAATTTGGCCTTTAAGCTTTTTTCATTTGAGGACAATAGCAGTTTTGATCACCTCCAGCGGCACAATTATTTTTCATTGATATGGGTAATGGAAGGCTCGGGTAAAGTAAGGGCCGACTTTGCTGAATATCCTTTCAAGTCCAATTCTCTATTCGCATTTTCGCCGTATCAACCCTACATGTTTCGCGAGACAAAAAACCTAAAGGGGGTAGCCCTTCATTTTCATTCCGATTTCTTCTGCATTCTGAAACATCATAAAGAAGTATCCTGCAACGGACTGCTCTTTAATAATATTTATAATCCACCGATTACCACTATTGATACCCATTCTGCCGTTCAGTTGAAAATGATTTTGGAGCAAACCAAAGTAGAAATGCAGAATCCGGATTTAGCGCAATACGAATTGCTCATTTCTTATCTAAAAATATTTTTAATTACCGTAACCAGGCTAAAAGCACAACAACAACCGGAAGTGTCTGTCACGGGCGAGGAAGACAAGCAACCCTTTGTTTTGCAGAAGTTAAAGGATTCAATCGAAGCACATTTTAAAACCAAGCATTCGGCAAGCGACTACGCTGATTTATTAAATATTACGCCGAAAGCGCTGGCTAAAATAACCAAAACACATTTCAACAAGACACTCACTGACCTGATCGCAGAGCGCATCATCATCGAAGCGAAAAGAGAATTGTACCTCACCAACAAGCCTGTAAAAGTAATTGCAGGAGAGTTAGGGTACGAAGATGAGCACTACTTCAGCAGGTTTTTTAAAATAAATGCAGACATCTCACCCCAGCTTTATCGGGATACGGTGGGATTTGGAAGAGGAGTGGCCTAGTCAGGTTT
>JBBRFP010000337.1:0-3124 GCA_038241465.1 Cytophagales bacterium
ATGGATTCTACATTATTAACAACGGTTGGACAAGCATATAATCCAGCAATCGCAGGAAATGGCGGCTTCAATCTTGGATTGCCGCGCTTTCCTTCCAACGATTCCAGCAATGCCGTTTCTTCTCCGCAGATGTAAGCGCCGGCTCCTGGGTGAACATAAATATCACAGGAGAATTCAGTCCCCAGGATATTCTTACCAAGCAACCCTGCTTTGTATGCTTCATCAATCGCTTTTTCAAGTATGCGAACGATGTACATGTATTCTCCCCGTATGTAGATGTATCCAGTCTTTGAACCTAAGGCAAAACACGATACGATCATTCCCTCAATTAACAGATGAGGGATCTTCTCCATTAAATACCTGTCTTTGAATGTGCCCGGCTCACTTTCATCCGCATTGACAACAAGATATCGTGGCTTGTCGGACTTGCGGTCCATAAAACTCCATTTCAATCCCGTTGGGAAACCTGCACCACCACGGCCACGCAAATCCGATAGCTTCACCTCGTCGATCAATTGATCCGGAGTCATTGTCTTAATGGCTTTTTCCACAGACGAATAACCTCCCTTCGACTGATAGACAGAAAGCGTTTCTATCCCCGGTACGTGAACATGCTCTAGTAGAAATTTCTTACCCATTCTTTATTCTTTAATCGCCGATCGTTAACTTTTAAGTGTTAACTCTTTACTCTATTTCATGTACGAACTCCGTTTGTTCGTATCTCTTAGCTTATCAAGCAAGCTATCCACTTTCTCATTCGTCAGGTCCTCATGATAGTTAGCTCCAACCTGCAACATCGGTGCTGTTCCACATGAACCAAGACATTCCACAGTTTTTAAAGTAAACATGCCATCGCTGGTAGTCTCCCCGACTTCAATGTTTAATTTATTCTTTAAATGCTCTACTATATCATCTGCACCACGCAACCAGCAAGGTCCAGTCTGACAAACCTCAATCAGGCATGTGCCCACTGGCTTGAGATTGTACATTGAATAAAATGAGGCAACCTCATATACTTCAATCGGTTTGATGTGAAGAATAGAGGCGACATAATCCATTACAGCAGGACTCAACCATCCGTTAAATTCAGATTGTGCCAAATGCAAAATCGGAAGCAATGCAGATTTCTGTTTTCCTTCCGGATATCGCTTGATGATTCTGTTCACCAATGCGATTGTGTCTTCCGAAAATTTTATCTCTTCCATCTATTCTAAATCAAGAATCAAGTTCACCGGCAATTACATTCATGCTACTCATTGTCAGGATTGCATCGGAAAGCATTGAGCCCTTCACCATTTCAGGAAACGCCTGATAATAGATAAAGCAAGGCCTTCTGAAATGCAATCTGTATGGCTGACGTCCTCCATCGCTGATCAAATAGAATCCAAGCTCACCGTTGCCGCCTTCAACACAATGATATACCTCTCCTTTTGGAACGTCGGTCTCTCCCATCACAATTTTAAAGTGATAGATCAGCGCTTCCATATTATTATAAACTTCTTCTTTTGGAGGCAAATAGAACTCAGGGACTTTCGCGTGGAAAGGTCCTTCAGGCATTTTAGCAATCGCCTGTTTGATGATACTTACGCTCTGCCACATCTCTTCCTGGCGTACCATAAAGCGATCGTATGTATCTCCGTTCTTACCAACTGGAATCTGGAAATCAAAATCTTCATACGATGAATATGGCATTGCCACACGAACATCGTAATCAACACCTGCAGCTCTCAAATTTGGTCCAGTGAAACTATAGCTCAACGCTTTTTCAGCCGTGATCGATCCGCATCCGATCGTGCGATCCATAAAGATTCTGTTTCGGCTAAGGAGGTCTTCAAATTCTTTCAATACGACTGGAAAGCCAATTAAGAATTTATCGATCTTCTCCCAGGTCTTTGGAGTAAAGTCTCTTTCAAATCCACCAATACGTCCCACGTTGGAGGTGAGGCGGGCACCACAGATTTGTTCATAAATCTCATAAATCTCTTCGCGCTGCTGGAATAGATACACAAAACCAGTCAGCGCACCAGTATCAACACCAATAACCGCATTACAAATAATGTGATCAGCGATTCTGGCAAGCTCCATGACGATCACTCGCAAGTACTGTATTCTTTTGGGAATCTCGATGCCGAGAAGTTTCTCTACCGTCATGTGCCATCCTATATTATTAATAGGTGCTGAACAGTAGTTCATTCGATCGGTTATAGGCGTGATCTGATAAAAAGGTCGTCTTTCAGCAAGTTTTTCAAAGGCTCTATGGATGTATCCGATCGTAGAAGTAGCTTCCTCAATGATCTCACCATCCATTTTCAATACATTTTGAAAAATACCGTGCGTAGCCGGATGTGTTGGGCCAAGATTAAGATAGGAATATCTCTTTTCCTCAGGCTGATAAATGTGATCGGAAAGAGTATTGTTCAATGTGTCGTTCGCTTCCATAGTATTATCTTCCAAACATTGAATCGTTCTTATCTTCACGAACCTGATCTTCCAATGGATATTCTTTCCTCAAAGGGAAAATGATCATCTCATCGACATTCAGTATTCGTTTTAAATTAGGATGACCTTCAAAAATGACTCCGAAGAAATCATAGGTCTCACGTTCCATCCAGTTAGCAGCGGGAAATACCGATGTAAGCGATGCCACGTTGGGTTTCTCAATCGGTAAATAAGTCTTTAAGCGCACGCGAAACCCTGACGCCATATTATGTAACTGATACATCACTGCGATCTGATTGAGATCAGGATAGTGTATACCGCAAAGTGTTGTAAGGAATTGTAGTTTTGTATCCGGATGGTCGTAGAGATATTTAATGATCTCCACCACTTTCTCTTTCTTTAATGAAACGGTTGGGAAATCGTAAAGCTGTTCACTATGGAGCATTTCTGCTTCATATTTCTCTTTTAAAACTGATACGATTTTTTCCAGGTCTGTTCCTTCCATTTTATTCTATTCCATAAGTATTCAGCATCGCCTTATATTCCTTGGAATCCCTTCTTCGAAGCGACTCAGTTTCTACAAGCTTCTGAATTTTCATTACCCCATCAATAATTTGCTCAGGGCGTGGTGGGCATCCAGGAACATAAACATCAACCGGAATGATCCGGTCAATTCCCTGAAGCA
>JBBRFP010000338.1:0-3112 GCA_038241465.1 Cytophagales bacterium
TACACGCTTTCACCAGAATAATGGGAAGAAGTGGGAGAACACAACGGTGCTCATTATTATACCATTGGACAACGCAGAGGCTTAAATATCGGTGGTTTTGAAAAGCCGTTATTCGTGATCGGAACCGATACAACGAAAAATGTGATCTACACAGGAATGGGAGATGATCATCCCGGCCTTTACCGCAAGGGACTTTTTATTCCTGTTACAGATGAGCATTGGATTCGGGAGGATCTGACGTTAAAGTCTGGAGATTCAAAACAATATCTGGCAAGGATTCGGTATCGCCAACCACTGGAGAAATGTACGCTTCACAAAAAAACCGAAGGGCTTTACATAATATTTGATCGTCCGCAACGTGGAGTTACGCCCGGGCAGTTTGCGGCTTGGTATGATGGAGAGGAACTTATTGGATCAGGCGTCATAAATTAGATTAATTTAAAGTAGAAACATCAAAGATTAAAGACGAAAGTTTAACAAGGCTTTGGTCCAAATGACTCAGTATCTTTTAATTTAGCGAAGTCTAACTTTCCTCTTTCGTCTTCAAGCTTTTATCTTACTTCGGGTACATCTCCGGATACGGTATAAACGATTCTATGAGCAAGGCAACTCCATCGTGCGTCATCAGACTCAGCGTGATTATAATACTACCAACTACCATAGCGACCGCCAGATTGTTATTCTTCAATTCGGCAATTTCATCGATCGGTGTTATGTAATCATAGATGATCATTCCTAGCCAGCAAACGAATAACGCTACAATATATGCCATCAGGATGTATAATGCCCCGTATCCTATAAACTGCAGCAACAAGTGCATGATACTTCCATCACGCGTAGATAAGATTCTGAAAAGAGAAAGTAATGGCTGTATCACTCCACTGACAATATATCCAACTGAAAAAAGTATGCTGGCGGTAAATATTCCGAACGCCTGATTGTTGGAGTTTATATCATACTTTTTCTTCCCATAGGATTTAAGCAAAAGATACGTTGCCGCCATAATGGCGACGCCCATGCTTAAGCCGGAAAGGATTTCAATAAGTGCGAGTAGGGTCAGCTTGAAATTCATAGTCTAAAATTATAGTCCAATAATCTAAATTATTCATATCTGGCGGAAGCATACCCGGCATCCATCCCGTTGAAGTAGTTTCCCAAAAATAGAATTTCCTTCCTTTATGTGTGAAAAAATCTCCCTCCGAGGGCAGATCCACCGCGAGCATGGAATGTCCGTACTGACGACTATTAACAATAATCGGATCATAGCCAAGATTCTTCAAAAGCGTAAATAACAAAACCGTTCTGGTATCACAGTCTCCTGCTAACGAATATAAAAATTCAACAGGTGATAATAATCCATATCGCTGCAAGGGTACACAAGGAAAATCCGTATGCGTCGCACAACTGTCCGCCGACAGGATGTAATTGTACTTCACATCCTGCACCATGGAGACAATGGTATACAATAAATCATTTTTCTGAATATTGTTACGGGATGCAAGAGTCATGATGGAATCCTGAAGCGCACTCAATTTGACTTTATCATGGTCATACAACATGAAATAAAAGTTATTCCAGAATGCCTTTTCAGTGACTACTGCCGGTGCTTTTACTGTGTCGCGAAAATTAAATGATTCATCATTCTCCGATACCGGAAATGAAAATCTCATCGTTCTCTTTTCCTGATTCGCGTCTCTCCACACCCTGTAATGCATTGCTGTTACTTCATTATTTAAGGTGTCATAGAGATCAAAGTCCTCGAGGGTAAATTCGTCATCAACCGGAAGAGCGGTGGTGGTATCTTCAAAGGATGAAAAGAAATTGATCAGCACAAACAGTCCCAGGAAGAAAAAGAAGACTACACGAAAAACCTTTTTCATGATTTGCGGGCTTTGCGTGGTGATGCATTTGTCCAACTCTTATACGCCCTGCGAAAAGCGCTCGGTTCTGAATATCCCAGGATCGTTGATATGTATCCGACCTTCAAGTCAGAGTTGCTCAATAATTGCCCGGCTAGTTCCTTCTTCAAATGCGATGATAATTGACGATATGATATTTTTTCAAATCTCAATTTCCGTTGTAGTGACCGGACTCCCAAATTTAAATGGGAAGCAAGAACCTCAATGGGTGGAGGCTGACCGGCAAAATGGGATAAAATAACCTGTTGCAATTGATCTTTAAGCGTCAGGCTTCGCGTATGATCTATCTTCTTTTTTTGTAAGATAGCATTGAATACTTTAAATAATGATTGATCATGGCTTAGTACTCTTTTTTCCAGCTGCGCGGCCGCAAAGACCAATTCATTTGAAGGCCAGTTAAATTTCAGAAAGGAATTAAATACCCGCTCATACTCGCTTGCGATTATTGGCTTGCGGTGTTGGAACGTTGTCTTCTTTGGAACGATCTTCTCGCCTGAAAGTAAATAAAACACGTGGAGCGTGCCGGCCATTGCTTGTTCTGTCGCCTGCCTGGCGCTGTCAGGTGATTGCTTGACCCACAGCACGGCCGGTTTATAGGACAGGATATATTCCTCTCCTTCTTTCCGGATAGAATACGTAAACATATCGGTTGCAATCTGACCAAATGTTACGACGTTTTCAAAGGCGTCCTTCAGCGTTGGACTGCTTTGCATCAGATGCCCAACCAATCCGAGAATAGTGGGATTAGCGGATTCTCCTAAATGCAGTCCTAAAAGTTTATCGTTTGTAAGCTTCACCGCCAGCTCCCATACCTGGAAGGCAGTTACGAAATCCAATTTCTTCTCTGAATCATTAAGATCTGTGGAATCAATCCCCGCTTTTGAACACAGCTCTTTTATTGAAGCACCCCGGGCAGCGGCTCCATAAATTATGTCACGAATGATCGGCATGTGTGCAAACATATCTTGTCGTGAAATGTCCCTTTTTTGTCACAAGTTATCACTTCTGTAGGAATAGATTAATCGTTAGACAGAATAAAAAAACATGATACTAAAACGCTCAACACAGATTTTCCTTGGCCTGATGGCTATTGCTTTTTGCAAAGTGGGGATTGAAACTCTCCTGGATCCTCGGGCTGTATTGGCACAGGTTGGAATCATCTTAGATAATTCCAGTGCCACAAGCTCGATGCG
>JBBRFP010000339.1:0-3107 GCA_038241465.1 Cytophagales bacterium
CCAGACTTATCACGGTACCCTCAAACAGGCAGATCGATGGATAAAGTCGAATAGCCTGATCGTTTGGGAGATTTGGGGAAGGTCTGACGGGAAGGGAATACTCATCTGCATGCTTCCAGTTTTTCATTTTTATAATTTCAAGTTTGCCCTTCTTTTTGGTTTCAAGCCATCCTTCTTCATTGATCATCTTTGCGATTTCTCCAATTGTCAGGCCATGTACGATCGGGATTGGATGCAAGCCGACGATCGATTTAAAAGCTGGTTTTAGGATCGGACCGTCAACATAATTTCCATTTGGATTTGGACGATCAAGAACCATTACACTTTTCCCATTTTCAGCACAAGCTTCCATCGCCCACGTCATTGTGCTCACATAGGTATAGAATCGAGCGCCCACATCCTGAACATCGAAGACTACAATATCGACGTCTTCCAGTTGCTTTGCGGTGGGCTTGTAATTTTTTCCATAAAGTGAGACCAGCGGAATGCCCGACTTTACATCAACACTGTCATTTACTTTTTCCCCATCGGCCGCGTTGCCCCGAAACCCGTGTTCAGGCGCAAATACTTTTACAATGTTGACCCCCCTTGATTTCAGTGTATCAGCAAGATGAGTCTTATTCACCAACGACGTTTGATTAACAATTAATGCAACGCGTTTTCCTGAAAGGGAAGGAAGGAAGGTTTCAAGCTGATCGGCACCTGTCATCAGCTTATTCGACTGCGCCTCACAACTAAATGCGATCCATATCCAAACAAGAAACAGAAAAAGTCTTTTCATTTTAGTTTATTTGCTGAAGAGCAAGCCAAAATTACACCACAATCGTGAACCTTTCCTACTTCCTGGCACAACGTATCACCCGAGAGCAGAAAGGTGGCTTTGCTTCGTCCATCCACACGATAGCCATTGTAACGCTTACCATAGGACTAGCGGCCTCCATCATTGCCTTTCTGATCATGGAAGGATTTGACGCGACGGTGAAGAACAGGATCTACAGTTTCAGCTCCAATATTCTCATCACTAAGCTCAGTCTCAATAATTCAATGGAGGAGCAGCCTTTCTATTTTGACATCGACTTGTATAAGAATCCTGAGAAATTTCAACAGGTACGGCACGTACAGGAGTTCAGTCACAAAGCAGGATTGATAAAAGGGGACAACGACGTGCTTGGAATAATTTTCAAGGGCGTTAGCAAACGCTTTGACCAGAATAATTTTAACGACAATCTGATAGACGGTGAATTTATCCACTTCTCCGACTCTACTTATTCACATGATGTGGTGATCAGTCAAACTATTGCTGACAAGATCAATGCAAAGACCGGTGATGAGATTACTGTGCATTTTTTTCAAGATCCACCTCGATTTAGAAAACTCAAAATTTCCGGAATCTATGAAACCAACCTTGCGGAATATTTTGACAGTAAGGTTATTATTGGTGACCTACGACTTATTCAGCGACTGAACGACTGGCCGGACAGCGTTGCCGGCGGTTTAGAAATCTATGTAAAGGACATTCGTCAGGTTGATCAGGTTTATAAAGAAATCGGTGACAGCATGGATTACGATTTGTTTATTGAAAAAACTTCTGAAAAATATATTCAGGTCTTCGAATGGCTCGGACTGGTAAGCCGTCAGGTAGTCATACTTTTGGTTATCATTCTCACAGTAGTGTGTGTAAACATGATCTCTGTGATACTGATATTGGTCATGGAACGAACTCACATGATCGGATTACTCAAAGCCATGGGAGCAAATAACAGGGTAATACGCAATGTTTTTGTTTACCAGGGAATCCAGCTGATCACGAGAGGACTCATCTTTGGAAACGTTATAGGTCTGGGTTTGTGCTTCTTGCAAGATCAATTCAAATTCATCCATCTTAATCCGCATGATTACTATATGAGCTATGTTCCGATCGAATGGAACTGGCCCGTGGTAATTGGTTTGAATATACTGATCTTCGCGGTAGTGACAATTGTGTTACTCGTTCCGACGGGAATTGTGTCAAGAATCAGTCCGATCAAGGCGATACGGTTTGATTAATTTGAAAATAGGATTCTATTAATGAAGTGACTTATTCTTTCGTGATTTCAAATTGTTCTTGCGTTCGAAATAAATGCGTTGATCTCGCGAACAGGGACATTTTCATTTCCAATGTCCCAGAATTTTAAATGAGAACCGAAAATGATAAAGTCATCAGAATCAGCGAGCTGGAGTTTGTAAAAAGGTAGGAATAACAATGATTTGTAACGAGTTATTGATCGCACTTGCTGCCAGGGAATTTGTAGTGTGTTATTATTCTTAAGGACAGAAACTCCGCGATTGTCGAGTTCGACCAGGTGAAAGTGTCGATATAAATATAAAAAGCCAATAATTAGCGAGATGCCAATAAGAAAGGGAATAAACGCTGCAAACAATAAAGACAATTCACCGTGCTGCATTTGATATCCTTCAAGTGCGCGCATTATGAATACAATGCCCAATAAAAGGGGTATAAATCTGCCAATAATATTGAGAATTTTATCACTTTTCATTCTGTAGTTCTTTAAGTTGGAATTAAAATCTTGACTATTAGCGCTACTCAATTTTCAAATTAACGGTTATACTTCGTAAACCAGCTTCCTATTTTAAGTCCAATAACCCCAAAGAACGCTTCTTTAAAAATTCCGCTTGACATCTTGGATTGACCTAATGTCCGGTCAGTGAAAATGATCGGCACTTCTTTAATTACAAATCCATATTTCCATGTGTTGAATTTCATCGCGATCTGAAAGCCATATCCAATTAGCTTGACCTTATTCAATGGAAGTGTTTCTAAAACTTTTCTTTTATAACAAACAAAGCCGGCCGTGGTATCCTGAATTTTCATTCCTGTAACCATTCTGACAAATACGCTCGCGAAGTAGGAGAGTAGTACCCTGCTCATGGGCCAGTTAACAACATTGACTCCTGTAACATAGCGCGAGCCAATCGACAGATCTGTTCCACCTTCCGCGCAAGCGATGTAAAGTCTGTTCAGATCTTTTGGATCATGAGAAAAATCCGCATCCATCTCCAACATATAATCATATCCCTTTTCCATGCCGAATCGGAACCCGGTAATA
>JBBRFP010000340.1:0-3088 GCA_038241465.1 Cytophagales bacterium
TTTCTGATATTGAATCCAGGATTGCGGAAATATTCCTTTCCAAACTCAATGATGGAAAACAGGTAATTACATCAGAAGATGTAAACAACCTTATCACAACGATGGGCAGTGTGAGTGACTTCAAAGCCGCAGAGGAAACGGAATTCGCAGCAGGCGCTCAGGCGAAAGCAGCTCCGGAAGAGAAAGCTGCTTTTACCACATCACCTCACAAGAGATTACTTCGCGATGAAAACAGGAAAATATTAGGAGGTGTATGCGCCGGATTGGGTCATTATTTCAATATTGATCCGGTGTGGCCAAGATTACTATTGGCGTTGCTGACAGTTGGAACCACAGGAATTTTCTTAATCGTCTATATCGTCTTATGGATTGTATTGCCGGCCGCAAGTCTTGAAGAAGAGCCTTCGATCAAGAAAATGTACCGCGACCCCGATAAAAAAGTTATTGGTGGTGTTGCAGCGGGTGTTGCCATCTTTTTTGGAACTGAAGTTGCAATCATTCGCCTGCTCTTTGCTGTCCTGGCCATCTTCGGTGGTATTGGCATTGTGTTGTACATCGTGCTATGGATCGTATTGCCCGAGGCAAAGACCATTACAGAAAAGATGAAAATGCAGGGAGAGCCCGTAACACTTTCCAACATTGAATCAAAAGTTAAAAGAGAACTCAATGAGAAAGAAGGTCAGGAAAGTACACTGACCAAGATCATCTTGTTTCCTTTCCGTGCTATCGCGGCCATATTAAACGGATTGGGTAAAATTCTAGGCCCGATCCTTATACTACTGGTAGACGTTCTGCGTGTTCTGATTGGATTATCAATATCATTGACAGGACTTGCCCTTATTATATCACTGATTTTAGCCTTTGGAATTTTACTTGGATTATTTCATGCTCCTGACTGGGTCATCTTTTCAGACTGGTATGTTTCGTCACCTAATTTTCCAATCGCAGCCCTTCGCAACACGGTATCAAGTTGGACAGTTGTGTTTACGTTCTTCGCCACATTTATTCCATCACTATTTCTTGTACTGCTTGGAAACTCGATCATCGCAAAGAGATTGGTTGTAAAAGGTGTTGTGGGTTGGTCATTGTTTGTCGCCTTCTTTATAAGTCTGGCCGTTGTCAGTTTCACGATCCCTCAAATCGTTTACGGTTTCAAGGTTGAAGGAGAATATAAAGTTGAAAAATCATTTGTTCTCAATGGTAAGACGCCCGTTTTGAATATTACAGAGACCGGCATGGATGATTACAACGTGACGGACCTTTCGATAAAAGGACATGACGCAAAGGAGATAAGGCTCGTGGAGCGGTTTCAATCACAGGGTGCTTCACGTAAAATCGCTGCTGAGAATGCCCAGATGGTTGACTACAATGTAAATCAGTCTGACAGTGTCATCTCGTTTGATTCAAATATCACCTTTAAGAAAGATGCCAAGTTCCGTGCTCAACGCCTTGAGGTAGATCTTCTTGTCCCTTATAATCAACCATTTGTGATTGACGCCAAGCTGTGGAGAATCATCGATACTGATATCATTGACATGCGTGACTATGATTTCTCGCTAAATCATGAAACTCAAACCTGGAAGCTCACCGACAAAGGTTTGGAATGTATCAGTTGCAAGCTGAGGCCGGTTGATGCGGTTGTACAGGCTAAAGATGAGTTCGGATTGAATGATTATAACGCTGTGGATATTCAGGGTCTGGTAAATGTGCGAATACAAAAAGGCGATGTCAATGAATATTCCGTGGAAATCAAAGGAACTGAAAAAGAAGAAAAGAAATATCATGTTTCCGTCGAAGGGGAAACGCTGATAATTGAATATGACAATGAACGAAAAACATTCTGGAAGGGCAGTATCATACCGGACGAAACCAGGATCAACATCACCATGCCGACGCTGAGAGATCTGGAAATTAAAGGAGGCGGAAAGCTAAGGCTGACCGGCTTTGAGGAAGACGAAGTTGACATAAAGCTCATCGGTGCTATCGCTGGCGAAGGTGAACTTCATGCTACCACACTGAATGTTGAGCTTACCGGGGCATCTTCCCTGGAATTGTCAGGAGGTGGAAAATTCCTGGAGGCAGACATCGTGGGCGCTTCGGTTCTAAGAGCCTATGGATATGAAGTTACTAATTGCATTGTTGAAGCACATGGAGCTTCTTCTGCCAAGGTCAACGTGACAGAAACCCTGGAGATCAAAAAAGGAATTGCGAGCACCGTTACCCACCGAGGCAATCCGGAAATAATAAAACGCGATTAGTTTAGCCGCTTTTTGATTCAGGGTCAATTTCGACCGTCGGCCAGTACAGGGAAATCCCGCATAACGCGTTATGCGGGATTTCTATTGTTGCCGACCGTGGCGACGGCGCCACTACTGTACACTGGGGGATTACCGAAAAGTGTATTACGTGACTTTTTTATAATCCTGAATATTGTGCCCATTCTTTCGCCGGTCATGGATAAAACATTTCTTTATTTGAAACTGAATGCCCTTTTTTACATCTGCTGAATTAATACATAGCAATTTGATCCTGGGATGGGTAGATTTTCACCAAACATTTCGAGACGGTTGAATGGTATGCGATCCTTGGGGCAAGTCAACCTGTGCTATAATCACATCGACCATAAGATGTTGAGATGTGTTGGTTTCAGGAAAATTCTTTGTCAATGGATGATTCTTTCGGAAATTAAAATTTGTAATTTGACTTCCCTACCGACCGCCTAATGAAGTTTTTGTTTTTTATCTTGTTCGTGTCCATCTCATATTCCTCGTTTTCACAAAAACAAGGCTTAAACGGGCAAGTATTCTGGGTTTCTGGAAATCAGATGCCCGGGCCAGAGTCCATTTTATCACCTAACCAGGGGGCCATACGGGAGATACTTGTTTATGATCTCACGACTATGAACGATGTCACGGTGGTTGGACCGTTCTTTAGAGACATCAAAACAAGGCTGGTAGCAACCGTACAATCCAATGCTGACGGCACATTTAAAGTTAAGCTCCTGCCGGGCTCCTATTCTGTCTTTACCAAAGAGAAAAATGGTTTGTACGCCAACCTGTTCGACAATAAGAACAATATCAATCCAGTA
>JBBRFP010000341.1:0-3079 GCA_038241465.1 Cytophagales bacterium
TGCCTTGACCCCTTCAGCGAGCAGTACGATCAATGAATCAAACTCGCCAGGTACGCCAACTATAAATACCTTTTCGCCCTTCTGAATGCCAATGCGATCCAATAACGCTCTGGAAATAGATCTGAGATCCAATGTAGAAGAACGCAATTCAGTTTTTTCATGCTGTTTTTTGTTGCATGACACAAGTAGTGAAATACTCATCAAGAGAACTGATGCAATCCTTAGGAGACGCTTTAACATAGATGTATATTAGAGAAACTAATATACAATCATTATCAAAATATGTATAGTAATTGTTGATAGTTCTGAATAATTTTAATCCTAATGGGCTTAAAGTACACCTGGCCAGAGATGCACAGATTATCACAGAAAATTTGACTTGACTTTTAACTCTTTCCTGGATTTAAAATCTGTGAGTATCCGTGTAATCGTTGGCTAAAAAAAAGAAAAAATGAATTTCAATCTCGAAAATAAAGTAGCAATCATCACCGGCGCCTCAAAAGGAATAGGCGAAGCAATCGCAATTATTCTCGCTCAGCATGGAACAAGTGTAGTCGTTAACTCGCGGAAGCAGGATGAACTTGATAAAGTTGTTGAACAAATAACATCAGCGGGTGGTAAATGTATTGGAGTCGCTGCCAATACCGGTGAGACTGCCGGATTAAAGACACTCGTCGAAATGGCGGTTGAAAAATATGGTGGCGTGGACATTATCGTAAACAACGCGGCCTCCAATCCAGTATTCGGACCGGTCATACAAACGGAAGAATGGGCGTACGATAAGATCATGGATGTGAATGTGAAAGCTCCATTCGAACTTTCAAAGCTCGTTTATCCTATTATGAAGCAGCGCGGCGGCGGATCAATAATCAATATCAGCTCTATCGCAGGTGACACACCCGATCAAGGTTTAGGCATCTATTCTGTTTCAAAGGCAGCCCTTAACATGTTGACAAAGGTCACTGCCAAAGAATGGGCACCGGACAATATTCGTGTGAACTCAATTTGTCCAGGATTAATAAAAACAAAATTCTCGCAAGCGCTGTGGCAGGATGAAAATATTTTAAAAAAGTTTATGAAGATGATACCAATGGGAAGAATGGGGACGGTAGAAGAGATCGCGGCGCTGGCGTTGTTTCTTTCCTCCGATGCTTCCGGCTACTGCACGGGCACGCTGTTCTTCGCAGATGGCGGGACGACTATTTAAGCACACTTTCAACTTCGGCGGTTAATACACGATGTTCAATACTCAAACAAAGCAAAGCATAGAACACCGAATGTCGAAGTAGATTAACCGTAGGCTCAAAATTTCATTCATGGAAAAAATATTCTCTACCCCCCGTCTCGCTGAACTCCTTACCAAAGTGAAAGACTTTGTCAGAACGGAATTACTTCCGTTGGAATCGGGTCACCATTCACGAACCGTAGCCGAAACATATCAGTTGCTTGATGCCAAGCGCGAACTTGTAAAGTCTAAAGGCCTCTGGGGACTTCATCTTCCAAAAGCTGAGGGTGGACTTGGACTTACGCTTTGTGAATTCGGGCAGATCAGTGAAGCCTTGGCACTCACTCCTTTCTACGGACATTATACTTTTAATTGCCAGGCGCCGGACATTGGCAATATGGAATTGCTCAGCAAGTTTGGATCTGATCAACACAAAAAGCAATTCATGCATCCATTACTGGAAGGTAACGTCCGCAGTTGCTTTGCCATGACTGAACCGGAGTTCGCAGGTTCCAATCCAACCCGACTTGCCACCACCGCTATTCGGAAAGGTGAAAGATATGTTCTCAATGGGCATAAATGGTTTACCTCAAGTATGGAAGGTTCGTCATTCGCAATTGTTATGGCGGTTACCAATCCTGATGCGGCCGCACACCAACGGGCAAGTATGATCATTGTTCCGACCAATACTCCTGGCTTTCAGCACATCCGCAAAATACCGGTGTTCGGTGAAGCAGGCGCGGGATGGGCAAGTCATTCCGAGATACGTTTTGAAAATTGTGAAGTCCCTTGCACAAACATTATTGGCGAAGAGGGTTCTGGATTTAAGCTGGCACAAGAGCGTCTTGGCCCCGGCCGAATTCATCACTGCATGCGATGGATTGGTATGGCGGAAAAAGCATTTGATTTGATGTGCAACCGGGCGGTCACGCGCGAGGTCGAAGAAGGGGTGGCACTAGGGGAAAAGCAATTCATACAGGGATTCATTGCAGAGAGCCGTGTGGAAATAGATGCGGCAAGGCTATTGGTCTTGCGAACCGCAGCCAGTATTGATGCTGATGGCGCTGCTGCATCAAGAAATCAGATCTCGGGTATTAAATTCTATACGGCGAATATGGTGCTTCGCGTACTTGATCGGGCTATTCAGGTTCATGGAGCACTTGGCTTGTCGGATGGAACAATGCTTGCAACGATGTATCAGCATGAACGCGGCGCCCGGATCTGGGATGGTGCAGATGAAGTCCATAAGCAAAGCCTGGCGCTCAGTATTTTGAAAGAATACGGGTTGGATGTAAAAAAGAAAAAACGCGCGTGATGATCAGTACAGACCAACCGGTTTCAGTACGACCGGGTGAAGAATTGGACCTGATATCGCTCAATAAGTATTTAAGTCTAAATACTTCTGTCGGAACGATCGAAGTACTGCGTCAGTTTCCGGGAGGTTATTCAAACCTTACCTATCTATTAAAAACAGAAACAAAAGAGTATGTATTGCGGCGTCCGCCCGCAGGGGCCGCTATCAAATCGGCGCACGACATGGGGCGCGAGTTCAGTGTTTTGACATTATTAAAAGATCATTATCCCCAAGTCCCAGCAGCGATCATTCATTGTGAAGATGTCAGTGTGATCGGTACTCCATTCTACATCATGGAACGGTTACAAGGTGTAATTCTTCGGCCGTCATCTGTCAAAGACATAAGGATAACACCGGAAGAGATGAGAAAAATCTCCGAATCACTGGTGGATAATCTGGTTGCTCTTCACCAATTGGATATCGATCAGACTGGTCTGCGACAACTAGGTAAACCAGAAGGATATGTGCAGCGACAGGTAGAGGGCTGGACCAAACGTTAC
>JBBRFP010000342.1:0-3070 GCA_038241465.1 Cytophagales bacterium
GTCGTCCCCGGCAGCTTGCTGCATCCGTGTAATTTTTATCCGACGCAAAAAGTTATTTTTTACTTATCCGTGAAAATCTGTGCAATCCGTGGCAAAAATGTCAAACAAAAGAAAGCGATAAGAGCACCGGTCATCACGGACAGCAACGTCGCTGATTTGAAGTCGTCCCCGGCAGCTTGCTGCATCCGTGTAATTTTTATCCGATGCAAAAAGTTATTTTTTACTTATCTGTGAAAATCTGTGCAATCCGTGGCAAAAATGTCAAGCAAAAGGAAGGGATAAGGTAATAAGGTTGACGACTTTCCATATTTGATCAAAATACTATTTCTTTGCCCCCATATTCATCACCCCATGAAACAAAAACTCCTCCTTGTCCTCATCCTTCTTTTTTCTCAGAATGTTTCTTCGCAAAACTCAATCCTGTGGGAAATAACAGGCAATGGACTCGCCACGCCATCCTACGTGATGGGAACGTTAAAGTTCATCGGTCAGAAAGAATTCTTTTTGCCTCAGGAGGTAGTTAGCGCATTGAAGTCCAGCAAGATCTTTGCAATCGAGGATCAGATCGATCATAAAGCTCAATTGGAATTGAATAAGGCCGTTCATTTTCCCAAAGGCAAATCCCTGCTGACAGAACTTCCCGCCATTGATTACGAACGGGTTCAGAAGTTTTTCGAGAAGGAATTTAAGATCTCAAAAGCAACTTTTGACAAAGAATATGCACAGATGATTCCGCTGGCCTTGTCCATTAATATGACGCGAATGTCATTGAATGAGGGGGTAAAGTTTTATGATCTTGAATTGCTCAGGCTCGCGAAGAAAAATAAGCTAAAGACCTACAGCCTCGAAACGATTGAGCGTGAGGCCCAAGCGATCCAGGCATTTCCTATGAAAGACCAGGAGATTGCATTATTACACAGCATCAATAATTTTGAGAAACAAAAAACGGAATACAAGCTACTGGAAGAAGCCTATACCAGGGGTGACCTTGATAAAGTGTTCGAATACTCACTGCATCCCACGGAAAACAATTCTGTTTTCATTGAAGAATATTATACCAAGCGAAATCTTGAATGGCTTCCAAAAATCGAAAGCATGATGAAAGAAAGTGCTTCCTTTATCACCCTCGGTGTGTCTCACCTCGAAGGAGATAAAGGAATACTCAATTTATTGAAAGAGAAAGGTTATACACTCAAACCTATTAAGGTTACGCACTGATCAACCAATATGCCGGGTGACCAGGTCAGAAAGGATCAGTAGCCCTTCGCGTAGGTATTCATCTTTCAATTTTGAAAGATCATCCGCTGATAGGCCCTCTTTCGATGAAATCTTCGTATCGAGATTGTCATTTGCAACTTTCTTCTTTTCGGCAAGATCCATTTCCTGCTTACGCTTGACCTCGTTGAGCGATATTTTTGTATCCTCAATGTTCTTTTTCAAATCTTCCACCTCTCCTGCGTAGCGCTTGAGGTACTGGTCAAATTTCAATCGCTCATTATAGTTCTTGGTAAGGCCAGCCACCACTTTGTCGTTGATGTCAGGGTTTTTTTGAAATTCTGTTTTTCTGATCACATCAAACGGAAGTGCATTTGGACTTGCGCTTTCGCCAAACTGTTCTGGCTTTAGCGCAGACGGCAACAAGATATCTGGAATCACACCTTTGTGCTGCGTGCTGCTTCCCGTTACACGGTAAAATTTCTGAAAGGTGAGCTTTAACTCGCCCACTTTTTCGGCATCAATGATCTGTCGCTGAAGGTCAATCACGGTTTGCACAGTTCCTTTCCCATACGTTGATTCACCGGCAATCACGCCACGTTTATAATCTTGAATAGCTCCGGCGAAGATCTCAGAAGCAGAGGCGCTAAAACGATTTGTCAACACGACCAGCGGGCCAGAATAGACAACTGATTTGTCCTCATCGCCATAGACTTCAAGTTGATTACGGGAGTTTTTTACCTGAACGACCGGACCCTCTTTCATAAACAGTCCGGTAAGGCTAACGGCTTCTTGCAACGAGCCACCTCCGTTGTTACGCAGGTCAATCACAATCCCATCAACACTTTCCGTCTGCAGTTCGAGTAATATCTTTTTTACATCACGTGTGACACTTGTGTAGTTTGGATCTTTCTTTTGATACTCATCAAAGTTCATATAAAAAGCCGGGATGGAAATGATGCCAAGCTTAAGATTCTTCCCATTCGAAGTGTACTTGATTACCTTTTTCTTGGCGGCCTGATCCTCGAGTCTCACTTTATCACGAACAAAAGAAAACACAACCGGCTTGCCCGTCACGCCCGTCTCGGCCGGCAATACCTGCAGACGCACCAATGTGCCTTTCGGGCCTTTAATAAGTTTGACCACGTCATCGATTCTCCAACCGATCACGTCCACCATCTCTCCTTCCATTCCCTGCGCGACGCCGGTAATAAGATCGTTGGCGTGAAGTTTTCCAGATTTTTCAGCTGGCCCCCCGGGGAGCACCTCTACAATTTTTGTATAATCGTTCTCTGTTTGAAGCCTCGCTCCAATTCCTTCGAGTGATAACGTCATGCTCTGATTAAACAAATCAGTTGCCTTTGGTGAAAGATAATTTGTGTGCGGATCGTATGCTTCCGTAATACAGTTCATGTAAATACTGAAGATGTCCTCATTATTTAGTTGCTCAAACGATTTGAGCAGCCGCTCATAACGTTTCTTTAACATGTCATGGATCTCGTCGGGCTTTTTACCGGTGAGCTTAAGGCTTAATGCCTGGCTTTTTACAATCTTGCGCCAATTGTCATTGAGTTCTTCCGTGGTTTGAGCCCACAGCGCTTTATCCCTGTCAGTCTCATAATATTCATCGGATGTGAAATCAAAGTTCTGGTTAACCAGACGGTTCACTACGTCATTTAGCCTCGTGCGATATCGCTCCTGAAACGTTTTATAGATTTCAAACGCCAGTGTTACATTTCCGGCGCGCGTCATGTCGTCCAGCTTCGTGCGGTATTTCTCGAACGCCCGAATGTCTGACGCCAGAAAATAGATCTTACTGTTGTCGAGCTCCTTGAAATAGGCCTCGAATACAACC
>JBBRFP010000343.1:0-3060 GCA_038241465.1 Cytophagales bacterium
CATTTCTCCATAGACTGTAATATTTTTTACTACAACAGAACTATAGGCTTTTAGTCCGCAATTGAAATCATGGAGGTTGATGCCTGAAATCCGACGCGTGACAAAATTGAAGAATCGAGAAGGGATTGTTTTTCCAAGCGGGTCATGGCGTTTTTTCTTCCACCCGGAAACCAACTGATAACCATCCTGTTTGATCATTTTATAAAGAGCCGGTATCTCTTCGGGACTATCTTGTAAGTCGGAATCCATCGTGATTACGACCTCACCCATGGTTTCTTTAAAAGCGGTATTGAGCGCCGCTGACTTTCCAAAATTTCTATTGAAGCGAATCCCTTTAAAGGCAGGATTCGATTTGCTAACCTTTACGATCTCTTCCCAGGTATTGTCGTCACTTCCGTCATCGATAAAAATCACTTCATAGGAAAAGCCGTGTGTTTCCATCACACGGCTTATCCACTGACTCAACTCCAGTATTGATTGCTCTTCGTCTTTGGCTGGAATAACAACAGATATGTTCAAAAAGCTTTTCAATTATTAAAATCTCCCTGAGGATTTTTCTTCTGAGTAAAAATGGTAACAATAAGGGCAATAACCAGCCCGAAGAATATTGCTCCAATAACCGCAAACGGCCAGAACAATTTTTTAGTCCATTCAATCGCGATCTGTACCTGATCATCAGATTGCCCTGACTCTTGCATTTTGGCGGTATTCTCATCTAACATCATTTGAAGAGGATTAGCATCAATAAATGTTATGTACACATACATGACGAGTACCGCAATGACGGTGGATATTAAAGTAAACCAAAAGCCAATACCAAAGCCTTGACCAAAAGACATGTAACCGTCCCCAGATTCCTTAAACTTCTTATGCGCTAAAACCAATAGCACAATAGATGCTACTGTTCCTATATAGTTAAGCCCTCCACCAAATGGATTATAACCAAGTAAAGAGGTTAATAAAAAAACAACACTTGAAATCAGCGCAGCATAAACGCCATACATAAGACCAACTGATCGAGTTGAAACGGGGGTGGATTCAATATTTTCTTCCATTTTAGTTTTGTTTAGGTTGACGTCTTAAAATTACAGAGATTATTATGGTTATGAAAAAGCCGATGATAAAGGTTTGGCCTGTATAACGGCTGGCAAGGTCGGAGGTTGTGTACCCCCGAAGCTCGCTTAAACTGCGCTCAAGCACGTCTTTCCCGATCTGTTTCACTGTTTCGTCGGGATAATTCTGGATTTGGGCAGTTGCCTCCGCGATAAAATTTGAGAAAAACGCCGGTTGGATCGCACCAAAGATTAAAATTCCAATGGCTCCAATGATTGCCGCTATCACAAGAAAGACAAGTCCGGACGCCATCCCTTCCCACATTTCCAGAAAGCCGCCCTTGTAAAAATCCCGCTCTTCTTTTAAAGCAAAGAAAATTAATATCGCAAATAGAATCACTCTAAAATCCATGTATGGATTTATCAGAAATGGACTCTTGCCCATATAAAACAAAGTGATCAGAAAAATTACGCACAATACTCCGGCGATCGCACCATAGCGCGCCGGAACTTTTACAATCGGTGATGAAATGATCTTGTTAAACATCCAACCAATTCCTGGAGTTATTGAAAACTGCAACGGCCTTTCCCTTTAATTGCTTGCCAAACCAGGGAGAATTCTTTGATTTTGAAAAACTCGATTTACCATCGAGCATCCATTCACGTTCGGGATCAAAGAGTGTAAGATTGGCTTTCTGATCTGTATCGATCACAGGGACTTCTATTCCAAGCAGCTCCCGCGGAGCAACCGTTACCTTTTCGATCAGATCTTCCCAGGCTACCAGCGATGATAATGTGGTAAGATCCGAGCCGAACGTCTGAATATTGGCTATGCCAAAGTCCGCAAGGTCAAATTCAAGATTCTTGCTTTCCTCATCATGAGGAAGATGACCTGAACAAAGCACATCGATCGTACCATCGTTCAAACCTTTGATCAGCGCGTCACGGTCTGACTTCTCGCGCAAAGGAGGATTCACTTTATAATTGGTATCAAAATCCTCGAGCTGACTATCATCCAACAGTGACTGATAGCTGGTGATATCACAACTGACCGACAAGCCTCTCTTCTTCGCAGCTCTCACGAGATCAATACTCTTCGCGGTTGACAATCGTGAGAAGTGCACCCGACCGCCCGCGTAGTGAAGCAGTTCAATATTACGGCTCAGTGGAAGTTCTTCTGCAATACGAGGCATTCCTTTCAAACCTAATTTTGTGCTATTGATCCCTTCGTGCATCTGCCCGAACAAGTTCAGCCAAATATCCTCGGGGTGATCGATGAGCAGTCCATTAAATTTCTGGAGATATTGTAATGATTTGAGAAAAATATCAGTGTGCCAGATCGATTTCAAGCCATCGGTGAATGCAATCGCTCCGGCTTCGTGCAGATCAATCATTTCGGTAAGCTCCTCTCCTTTGTTGTTGCGCGTTACCGACGCCAGTGCGTGGATTTGAACAAGTCGGGAGTCATTATTATTAGTTAAATAACTAATCTCATTTTTGGTTTGAACGGATGGACTAGTGTTGGGGAGCACCGCCACTTCGGTGAAACCTCCCGCCGCTGCTGCTTTCATCAACGTTGCAAGATCTTCATGCTGCTCACAACCGGGATCACCAACATAAGCACCCAGATCAAACCAGCCCGCCGATAAAATCATGTTCTTCCCATCAATGACCCTATCTGCAGTATAATTCTTCTCTCCAATTTCAGTGATACGACCATTCTGAATGAGCACGTTGCGCTTTTTCTTATGAAACGGCGATTTTGAGTTGAGGATGGTGGGAGATTGAATCAGTATTTTCATTCCAAATTTCTATTCAATATCTATTTTAGAAAACGAATGAGCAAGACTTCAGCCAGTAAGAAGGTCAGCGCCAGTATTATTGCCAACTTCCACAATGAAGTACCCAAATATCTCTCTTTTATTTCGTTGCTGAAAGAACCTTTCGCGGCAGAATCAAATAATGAAATATTTTTTCCTCCTCCCAACATCGATTTCACTTCCTCACC
>JBBRFP010000344.1:0-3053 GCA_038241465.1 Cytophagales bacterium
ATAGCACTCTTAAAATCTGTTTTTGCTCCGGCGTTTAATAGAAGTTCAATACACTCCTTGCAATTTGTATTTCCGACCGCCCACTGTAATGCTGAAAATGACATGGTGTTGCCGGCAGGCATGGCTTTCAATTGATCTTCATAGGCTTTCACTAAATACTTATTGCCTTTCTTTCCTTTTGCCTTTTCATCTTCGAGCAACTTTCGCACGGTTGCCGATGCATCAACTTTAATGACGCCCGGCTTGTTTGGATCAGCTCCCGCCTTTAAGGCCATCTTTATTACGTCGAGCGAGTAGTACCGTGAAGCGCTCACCAGCACCGGAAAACCGCCGCCGTTGATATCAGCTCCTTTGCTTAAAAGATACTCAACGATCTGAGATGAGAAGTACGCTACTCCTAGTGGCGTATTTCCATTCGCGTCAACATACTTTGGATCAGCTCCACTGTCGACAAGGGCTTTCACTTTGGTCAAATCTCCAGCCAAGCTTGCAGTAATCAGCTGGTCGTTATTGTTTTGTGCGATCAGCTGCCCCGCGCAGATGATCAGCAGACCGAGAAGAAGTTTTTTCATAGGAAAAGGGTGTGTTTGGTTATAATCAAATGTAGCAGAGCCGGTTAGAGCAAAACATACCCTTGAAATTGTATAATTTATCTACGTGCGGGTGGGTAGTGTGAAATACCGTAAACTAGCAAAGTAGTATCAATAAGTACATTAGAAGCCAGAATTGTGCCTTTTGTGTAGGGTGCCAGCGATTTAAATATTTGAAGATTTTAAAATGCTAACCATGAAACCCTTTTTGAAAAAAAATTCTCAACGGATGCTAGCAACAACCTGCTTCTCAAAAAAATATGGCAAGTGGATAATGAATGATGTTCCTTTTCCTACTTCGCTTTCAACTTCAATGGTTCCTTCCAGCATTTCAATAAGATCTTTTACGATTGACAAGCCCAACCCCGACGAGCTTTCCCCATCCGTCGGGCGGGCGCTCAGCTTTTGGAATTTTTGAAATAATTTATTCCGCTCATCTGGCCGTATACCGGGACCCTGATCTTTTATGATAAAGCGGACGGTCGTCTCGTCACTTACGATGGAGATCCTTACATCTTTATTCTGCGTAGAGAATTTAACGGCGTTTGAAATGAGATTGTCCAGGATCCGCAGAAGTACGTCTGAATCGGTGAAGAGCGGTTTCCTGGATTGGTTGTCGAAAATAAGACTGATGTTTTTTCTTTGTGCCCACGAACGAAAGTGATCCTCCAACTGACTAATGATCTTAGTAATCGAAACCTGTTGAATCGTAAGATTGGTGGTTCCTTGTTCAATCCGACTCAAGTCGAGCAGGTCGGATATAAGACGCAACATATCCTGGCAGGTATCTTCCATCAACTGGATATAGTCAAGATGTTTTTTTGAAAGTGAAGCCTTTTCGAGTTTCATCAGTTCAAGGATTCCTGAAATTCCGGCGAGAGGTGCCTTCAGATCATGCGTAGTGATACCGAGAAAATTATTTTTTTCTTCGTTCAGCAGTACAAGGTCGTTGTTGGCGGATTCTAACTGTCGCGTTCGATCTTTTACTTTATATTCAAGCTGTTGATTGAATTGCTGAAGTTCAACGAGTAGCCGTTTGTTATCGTTCTCCTTGTTGGCAATCGTGATCAATGCGGCAAGGGAAATTATACCGATGAGGGTAAAGCTTGAGAACCGGATTACATCGTTTAGAAAGTATTGCTGTTCCAGGTCTTCGCTCCGGTCTTTCAGAAGGATCTGCTCATACCGGATAAAATTTGTTGTCCAAAAATGGATGCTGTCCATTGTTTCCTCAGCGATCTTCATTCCTGCAAAATGAGAAGCACTATCCCTGCCAAAGTTTCGAAGTATCAAAAGACTCTCTTCCATGTTTGACATTTTGAGATCCACGAGAGGAATTAGTTTTCCTTGCAAAATCTCCAACTGTCGCGGATTATTAGATACCAATCCGGTAAGTGTGTCTATATCATGATTAATATCCTGAAGTGCTTCTTCGTAGGGTTGAAGAAATGTCGTATCAGCAGTGATAAGATAACCCCGGTGACCAATCTCCACATCTTTTAGCAACGAGAGCAGACGGGTTGAAGCCTGGATTACTTTGTAGTTATGAATCACAAGGGAGATCGCCTCTTTCTTTTGCTGCACATTTAAATACGTAATCAACGCACTTATTAGTGTAAGGGCGATAGAAACGATCAACAGTGACCGAACACTGACGGCCTTCATGCGAGTGAAAATGCGGTTCGAAAAAGGTGATTCTTTCACTGATTGCTAAAAGGATTCTCCAATATTAATATAAGTTCCTTGTGATTGGTTTCCAAAGCCGGCATCAACTCTTAAATTGAGTTTTTCCTTAGGACGCAATGCGTAGCGTAATCCTAGTCCAATGGAAGGTTTTAGAGTTCCATTTTGCAATGCACCACCTAGTGTGCTACCCACTCGGCCGATGCCCGCAAAAGTGGTAAAACCCCACCTTCCTTTTACTGGAACCCTGAATTCTGTTTGAAAAGCTATCATGCTGTGATCAGTAAAGCGACCGTCATAATAGCCTCGCATGTACGAACTTGATCCCATGCTTGCTAGGTCACGGATTGGCGTATCACCTATTGTAGAAATTACATTGAGTTGAAACGCCAGCACCCGATCTTTTTTAAAGGGCACATAGGTTCTTATATCAACATTATGTATCGTAAAGTTAAAATTGCTTCCAATGGCCTGATTATAGTCACCGACATAATATTGTAAATAGAAGCCTTTCGATGGGCTAAAGGCATTGTTTCGGCTATCATACGTAAATAACATTCCAAGTCCGGAGATTATTCCTCCATTACGTCCAGTAATATTTTCAGCATCGAAACGACTGGTGCCATCATGATTGTAGTCAAAGTTGTAAACATTTTGAAATTCATAACTTATTCCAACATAAAAATCGCCATACACTTTTCGTAATACTTGTGGGTAGATGTCATACTGTGTGATACTATAATCTTCCTGGTTTTCAACCGGGGTTTCGTTGCCAAGGCC
>JBBRFP010000345.1:0-3046 GCA_038241465.1 Cytophagales bacterium
TTGAGAAACGGTTGCTGAAGGGTAATTGATTGTTACGAAATGACGCTGATGTGCGTAGTTTTGTTGCGAATCCGCTGTTTTTTGGCAAAAAAAGTCGTGTATACTTTTCCTAAAAAGGCTGAGATAACGGTTGGTTTTTAGTGAAAAACGCTACCATCAGCGATTAATTTTTTCCGCTGGAATAATTTCTTCAAAATCAGCTTGAATCGACGCTTTGAAGCCGTGCAAATCTGCGGGAAATTGAAACAATCTCCCCTATTTTCCTGTTACTTTGATAAAACAATCCAAAAAATTAACGCATGAAAACCTTATTCATCTTCTTATTTTCCGCAATGATGGCTACTTCTGCTTCCACTCTTTATGAATTCAAGCTCCCGGCGATCGATGGCAAGACTATCGATTTTTCAAAGTTCAAAGGAAAAAATGTCCTTATAGTAAACACTGCTTCAAAATGTGGATATACCCCGCAATATGCTGACCTTCAGAAATTAAACGATCAGTTCGGTAGTAAAGTGATCATTCTCGGATTCCCTGCCAACAATTTCGGTGGGCAAGAGCCAGGTGCAAATGCGGAGATTGCTTCATTCTGCCAAAAGAATTACGGTGTATCATTTCAGATGTTTGAAAAAGTTTCTGTGAAAGGTGAAGATCAGGCTCCATTGTATGCATGGTTGAAAGAGAAGACTGGCCAGGAACCTAGCTGGAATTTCTGCAAGTACTTGGTGAAAGCCGACGGAACAGTTAAGTTCTTTGCGTCGAAGGTAAATCCAATGTCAAAGGAAATTACTGATGAACTTTAAGTCAGTAGTTTTATTAATTGTAGGAGTAATACTCATTATGGGCCTAGCTGCATTTTTAACAGGTAATTTTGGTTCGTCAAAAAAACGACCGGTGACTACTTCTATTTACGATTTCAAAGTAAAAACCCTTGAAGGGAAAGAGATCAGTCTCTCACAATACAAAGGGAAGTACATGATCATCGTGAATACTGCCTCCAAGTGCGGGTATACTCCACAATATGCTGATCTTGAAAAACTCCACGAGCAGTTTGGAGATAAAATTGCCGTTCTCGGTTTTCCTGCCAATAACTTTTTGTGGCAGGAGCCTGGGTCAAGCAAAGAGATCGCAACGTTTTGTGAAAAGAATTATGGAGTTAAGTTCCAGATGTTCGAAAAAGTATCAGTAAAGGGAGGCGATAAAGCGCCGCTATACGACTGGCTTGATGCAAAAACAGGGGAAACTCCTTCATGGAATTTCTGCAAGTATTTAGTTAGCCCAGAAGGAGAAGTTCTTGGTTATTTTCCGTCGAAGGTGAAGCCTATGGATAGGGCGATAATGGATAAAATGAAACTCTGAGCGTGCCTTCGGCACCTGGCTTTTACGGCTGGGAAGTTTGCGAGAACCTTTAAAAAATCCGAAATGAATTCATGGATCAGCGCCTTTCGATTGAGAACCTTGCCGTTGGCTTTATCATGTATCGGGATGGCAGGATTTCTTGCGGCGGCGGCTGGTAAGTTTAACTGGCTCATTTTTATTCTTTGTTGCATCACGACGATTTTTCTTCAGGTCCTTTCAAATCTTGCCAATGACTACGGTGATTCAGTAAACGGGGCGGATCATGCCGGACGAAAAGGTCCGTCGCGCGCAGTGCAGTCGGGTGCGATCACTGCTGCTCAAATGAAGAATGCCGTGATTATTGCGATTGCTCTTAGCCTGGTGACGGGCATTTCATTATTGTTTGTTTCATTTGGACCCAATTGGAATTCAATAGGATACTTCCTTTTCCTTGGACTTTTATCCATCGTTGCGGCGGTAACGTACACAATGGGAAAGAAGCCGTACGGCTACGCTGGCTTTGGAGACCTTTCCGTTTTGGTATTTTTTGGCGTGGTGGGGGTGATGGGCTCGTTGTATTTGTTCACACAGCGAATCGAGTGGACAACACTTTTACCGGCCCTCGGCTGCGGATTTTTTTCGATCGCTGTTTTAAATATTAACAATATCCGTGATATTGAATCCGATCTGGCTGCGGGGAAATATTCAATCCCGGTGCGTATAGGCAAGAGAAATGCTGCGAAGTATCAATGGTTTTTATTAATGGGTGGTAATATTGCGGCCATCGCTTACGGCATTTTGAATTATCATTCGCCCTATCAGTTTATCTTCCTGCTCGCCGTCCCCCTGTTTATGCGAATCGGATTTGCAGTTGGAAGCAAGAAATCAGAAGAGTTGGATCCTTTCCTTAAACAAATGGCTCTAACTACACTCGTATTCGTCGTCCTATTCGGAGTCGGAAACTTATTATAGGTGCATACTTTACTTTTCTTTAGTCTTTCATCTTTAATATTCTATGAAAAAGATCTTCACTGACTCAGCACCAAAGGCCATTGGGCCATATTCACACGCCACACAAACCGGCAATCTGATTTTCTGTTCCGGTCAGACACCATTGAATCCAGTCACACTGCAGATCGAAGGCGCAACCGCTTCTGAGCAAACGACGCTGGTACTAAATAACCTTGAAACCGTTTTGAAAGCAGCCGGTACTGATCGCACGCGTGTTCTCAAAACATCTGTATTCCTGAAGAATTTTGCTGATTTTGAAAAAATGAACAAAGCATACGAAACGTTCTTCGGTGATCACAAGCCTGCCAGGACAACGGTGGAGGTGAGCAGGTTGCCGAGAGAGGCGCTTGTCGAAATCGAATGCATTGCCGAGTTGAAGGCTTAGCTAATAGTTTTGTGAAGGGTAAAATATAAAAAGTAAAATGTGGATGATTCATGTATCCAAATGCAGCTAACTAAATTGTCTAAGTTTAGAGAGCAATATTGGCCGTAGCAGCAAACTACATTTCACATCGTTCTTTTTACCTTTTACAAAGTCTTACACGAGTAGGATGGGATAACTTATAGTCTAACCTCCTCCCATTAATGCCCCCAAGCTTATTGACATAACCCTTCCGATACTCTTTCACCCTCGCTTCAAATTCAACCAAAGCTCCTTCCTTGCCTTCTTTTAATCCTGCGTCTTGAAAACCTTTGGTGA
>JBBRFP010000346.1:0-3030 GCA_038241465.1 Cytophagales bacterium
TGTTCTTCGAACAATGACTTTTTTGCCAATGATGGCACAGATGAACAGTGATCCATCCAGAAGAATATTCAGAATCACACGGCTATAAGCTTCGCTGATTCACGGCCGCGCAACAGCTTGCTGCATCCGTGGTATTTATCAGTTGCAAAAGGATCCGTTATCCATATCAACATCCGGCCGCACTTCACCACAGACGCCACGGAGAAATGCAGACTGAGGCTCACAGAGTATCTGATATAAAGAATTTTTTTCTCTAGTACGGAGGTTGTTCCTTAAAAAAAACAACAACGGATAGAGCGAATGTCGAACACCTTAGTAAGCGTGTCCTTCGAATAAAGTACAGTACCGGTTCAGGATATTCTTGGCATTGTACCATCGGCGTTACGGCCGGCAATGGCTTCATTCTCTATTCGCCGATCGTCAGTGATGGTGCCAAAATAGAATACTTTCATTCTTCCGATCTGGAAGCTTGCCGTAAAATCTAATCCATTGACATCGGTTCCTGATGGGTGAAGTTGCACCTCTCCGATCGATAAGAATTCACTTGGAGGAATATCCCCTGCGGAAAGCGACGCCCCACCCAGAAGTCGTAGATGGTCTTCACGGAAATGATCGATTATCGTCTCTTTTACTGTTTTCACGAGATGGTGTCGAAATAGGCCTTCTAATTTAGTGATTTTCAGAAGACTACAATGGAATTTAGCGCATGAGGTGGTTAAATTCCCTGAGGGAGTCTTTAGAGAACTGGCACGATATCTTGATCAAAGTGGGTAAAATCCTATTAAACCGTCTAAATCGAGCGGTTTCATTACTCTCAATATTTCACATTTAGTTAACATGAGTTAGCTTTGACAAAAGTCAACTATCCTATGAAATCAAAAACAGCTCCGAAGGGCGCTTCGAAAAAAGAAATCAGCACAAAAATTCAGAATTCATTGAATGAAGTGATCGTTCAGTTTGAGAAAGACGGTGCATCGAAGAAAACGAATAAGATCGTTAAGAAAGCCTCCCGAAAAATAGCAGGCAAGATCAAAAAGGACTTGAAAAAAATTAAATCAAAAAAAGCGAAGCCTTCAAAAAAGCCGAATAGCGAAGTGAAAGGCATTGAGATAATTTAAAAGAATTATCGCCTCTTCATAAATGCTGTCGCTTCAGCAATGTGATCAGTATTTAAGATATCCACCAACAACCCGTTAAGAGTTGTCCAGCCAATGGTGTTGTCCGGAATGGCCCAAAATCTAACTGGTTTTCCGAGCGCATGAGCATTCTTTATTACACTCAGAATCTTTGATTGATCGGCTTCCGGAATTTTGCCTTTTCCATCCCAATGGGAATAGTTCCTGAAGCTATCACTAATAAGTTCTACTCGTGCGAGCTGTTCCTGATTATACTGCGTGCCCGGTCTTCCATCAAAATGAATAAAATCCGGATAGTTTTTCCAGGTGGATGGTTCGGGCATATTGCCGCTTACTGCCATTACAAAATTCTTGCTGTTAATAAGTTCAGGGTAGTCTTGAAGTCTATTTACCAATACTTTTAATGTTGCATCACCCTCGGTCTTTAAATCAATCATCAATGTCAACTTCTTTCCACTGGCATAGACTGCGCCATTGTTTTTGATAATCATCGTCTTGATCGGTCGGAGGTAAAGGCTGTCAAGCGATCGAGCATCATTAATCTCCAAACGCGTATGCGCCACTAATAATTTTCCACGCTTTAAAAAGACATCCGCCTCTATATAGTCAACTTCAAGAGCATAAGCGTGATAAAATGGATTGGGTTTGGCGTAGTCATTGTGTGCAAAAATCAATGAAGAAGTTTGTGGCTGTGAAAAGGCCGCAATAACGATAAAACTCGAAAAGAAAATAAATAACAGTTTCGTCATTTAGCACGGCCTAAAGAACCTTGAACATAGAATATAGAACATAGACCCTACCCCATCGTCAACTCCCCACTCATCGACTGCCCAATCCTCTTCTTAACCTCCACAACGTCATACTCTCCAAGCAACAGCATTAACTTCGTCACGGCCGCCTCAATAGTCATGTCTCCACCACTGATCACTCCGATTTCCTGAAGAGCACGACTGGTTTCATACTTCCCCTGAATCACCATGCCTCCCGGACATTGAGAAACATTCAAGATGATAAGCCCTCTGGAAATTGCTTCTGTTAATGATTTAATAAACCAGGGAGCAGAAGGAGCGTTTCCCGAGCCAAACGTTTCAATAATAAGCGCTTTTACTGCGGGGTTAGTGACAATAGGTAATACTGTTGCCAGGTTCATTCCGGGAAATAATTTTAAAATTGAAACGCCCGAATCAAATTTTGATAACACATGAAGTTTTCCACCCGATACCTGATGGATCGCTGGAAAGTTATAATCGATTTTCACTCCCGCTTTCGCTAATGGTGGATAATTCTCAGAGTTGAAGGCATCAAAATGCATGCTCTCAACTTTCTTAGCGCGACACCCACGCAATAGCTCGTAATCAAAATACACACACACCTCAGGAACGATTGGACGTCCATTTTCAGAAGCAGAAGCGATCTCCAACGCCGTAATAAGATTTTCACGCGCATCGGACCTCGGTTCGGTAATGGGCAATTGCGCACCGGTAAATACCACCGGCTTGGAAAGATTTTGAAGCATAAAACTTAAGGCAGAAGCGGTGTAAGCCATCGTATCCGTCCCATGCAAGACCACAAATCCATCCTGCTGATCGTAATGCTCCTTTATGATTGATCCGATCATTTGCCAATGAACAGGCTCTATGTTTGAAGAGTCAATGGGCTGTTCAAATGAAATAATAGTGATCTCCAGGAAGAGATTCCGAAGGGTTGGAAGGTGTTCGAGAATCAGAGAGAAATCAAATGGAAGCAGGACACCCTGCGCATCGTGCACCATACCAAACGTACCGCCAGTATAGATGATCATGATCCGCGCTTTCGGGGAAGACGGGGTGGCGGTATTAAATGTGAGGGGTTTACTCAGACTTCATTTTTGATAGGGTCACAAAGACGATTGTAA
>JBBRFP010000347.1:0-3028 GCA_038241465.1 Cytophagales bacterium
AATCAATTAAAGCATCCGCCAATCCTGTAACAAGATTGGTTGCACCAGGTCCCGAAGTTGCAAGAGCCACCCCTACTTTTCCAGAAACGCGCGCGTAACCTTGAGCAGCATGCACAGCACCCTGTTCGTGTCGCACCAAAATATGATTGAGTTGATCCGCAAAATCATACAAGGCGTCATACACCGGCATAATTGCTCCGCCCGGATATCCAAAAAGAATATCAACATCCTCAGCAACCAAACATTGCAACAATGCCTTTGATCCTGTGATCTTTTGTTTTGGTTGAATCTTTGATTCAGACTCAGACTTCACAGCTGTTCTACTCTTCGTCAGTAACGCATCCATCAGCAGCAGTTTTTACTTGTTTAGCATATTTATACAATACTCCTCTTGTTACACGCAGCGTTGGAACTTTGTAATACGATCTTCTGATAGCGAGTGTTTTTTCATCCACAAGTAAATTAATCTGATGCTTCTTAACATCTATCTCAATCCAGTCATTGTCTTCAACTAGTCCAATCAATCCACCGTCAAATGCCTCAGGAGTAATGTGACCGATAACAAATCCATGTGACCCTCCCGAAAATCTTCCATCAGTAATCAGCGCTACAGACTTGCCAAGTCCCGAACCCATGATGAGGCTCGTGGGCTTCAACATTTCCGGCATACCCGGAGCGCCCTTAGGGCCAACATTTCGGATGACGACAACATCGCCTTCCTTTATCTTTCCAGATTGAATGCCCGCGACCAATTCAAACTCACCATTGAAAACCCGGGCGGTTCCCTTAAATCGCTCGCCCTCCTTGCCGGTGATCTTTGCCACCGAACCTTTTTCGGCGAGATTTCCGTAAAGAATTTGAAGGTGTCCCGTTTTCTTTAACGGCTTTTCAATTGGTCGAATAACATCCTGCTTATTAAAATCAAGGTTGGGGAGGTTGTTTAAATTATCCGCAATTGTTTTACCGGTAACGGTGATACAATCGCCATGGAGATAACCTTTGTCAAGAAGATACTTCATAACTAATGGGGTGCCTCCAATCTTATGAAGGTCTTCCATCAAATATTTTCCACTTGGTTTTAGATCAGCGAGTAGTGGAGTTTTGTCTGAAATTCGTTGAAAATCTTCCTGATTGATCTTAACGCCAACCGATTTTGCCATCGCAATAAGATGAAGCACTGCATTAGTTGATCCGCCCAGTACCATGACAATCGTAATAGCATTCTCAAAGGCCTTGAACGTCATGATATCGCGCGGCTTCAGGTCCTTTTCCAACAGGTGACGGATCGCCTTTGCTGCCTGATGGCATTCTGCTGATTTCTCCTTGCTCAAAGCAGGACTGGATGATGAATAAGGCAATGCCATTCCCAAGGCTTCGATAGCGGACGCCATCGTATTCGCAGTATACATTCCACCACACGCACCTGCACCCGGACATGCGTTCTGAATTATTCCTTTATAATCCTCGTCTGAAAGTGTGTTAGCAATCTTTTCGCCAAGCGCTTCAAATGCTGAAATGATATTCAGTGTTTTTCCTTTCCAGTGACCTCCGGCGATCGTTCCACCATACACCATGATAGCAGGGCGATTTAATCTTCCCATCGCCATCACCGATCCCGGCATGTTTTTATCGCAGCCGACCACCGCAATCAATCCATCATAATAATGTGCCCCGCACGTTGTTTCAATTGAGTCCGCAATTACCTCGCGGCTTACCAATGAATAACGCATGCCCTCAGTGCCATTAGAAATTCCATCACTAACGCCGATCGTATTAAAGATCAATCCAACCATTTCATGATCCCACACTGCCTGCTTTACTTCACCAGCCAATGCATTAAGGTGCATATTGCATGTATTGCCATCGTAGCCAGTGCTCGCCACTCCGACCTGTGCTTTCGTAAGATCATGCTCCGTCAAACCAATGCCATAAAGCATTGCCTGCGCTGCGGGCAGCGTCATGTCCTGGGTGATGGTCTTGCTGTATCTGTTTAGTTCCATTGCTCGAATTCGATTTGATATTCAGTGTTCGATGCTTGGCATTTTCTAATATTGAACATCGAACGTCAAATTATGAATGTCTAAGTTTATACGATCACATAGCTATAGCTTTTATCTAGCACAATACTCTGATAAGCTTCCTGGATAACCACTCCTACTGATTTCTTCCATGGCTTATGAAAAATCTGTCCTTCGATTGACTCAATCGAGGTGATCTCAGCAGCAGTACCACATAAAAATGCGCTATCGGCGTCAAATAATTCTTCTGGCATAAAGAATTTTTCAACAACTGGAATCTCAAGTTCATGACAGATCTCAATTACTGTCTGACGTGTGATGCCAGGTAAAATATTTCCAAGAGGTGAAGTATAGATTACACCGTCTTTCTCAAAAAAGAAATTTGCCCCGGGTGCTTCTGCTACAAATCCATTCATGTCAAGCATGATCGCCTCATCAAAACCACGTTGTTTTGCTTCCATCGTGGCCATGATTGAATTCACATAATGACCGGTTGCCTTTGCTTCAATTCTTACTGATTTTGGATTTGGCCGTTGAATGGTGGAGACGCACGTACGAAGTGATGAGCGACTGAAATACTTTCCCCAATCCCACGCTGCCATCATAACAGAAACCCCTTTAGGACCGTCCAATGACATATTTGGACTACAGAACACAAGAGGTCGTAAATACGCGTTTGATAAATTATTCTTTTCAAGCAGCTGATAGGATAGCTGGGTAAGTTCTTCGACGCTATAGCTCATTGGGATACCTACGAGTTCACAACTGCGTTTCAGTCGTTCATAGTGTTCTTGTGATTTGAAAATTTTCACTCCATTGATAGTTTGATACGAGCGGACTCCTTCAAATACTCCATAACCATAATGAAGTGTTTGGCTAAACAGATCCACCTTCGCGTCTTCAGCTTTTATGAACTTGCCATCGAGGAAGAGAACTGTGTTTTTGTCGTAATACATAGCGTTTTTAAAACAATCGTTAGTTTGCTGTTATGGCTAGAAAATAAAACCGCC
>JBBRFP010000348.1:0-3018 GCA_038241465.1 Cytophagales bacterium
TCTCCTGTTAAGTTCCGATTGGATAAAAGTTTCGTCAATAGTAAGCCCCGCGGGGCACCCATCAATGACCACTCCAATGGAATGCCCATGGGATTCACCAAAGGTGCTGATCTTAAAAAGTGTTCCGTAGGAATTGCTCATGAACGTTGATTATTAGCTATAAAGATCACGCTTTACGACGTGAAGCAAAAACGAGATAAGCTGAAGCCCCCAATACCACAACGATGAAAAGATTCATGGTGATTTTGATCCAGCTTGTTTGTGATGCAGACCGAAGGGTGTTGTCTGCTAATCCGATGCGGTCGTAAAATGAGCCGAGGTCAGTACTTTGAATCTCCTGATTGCGTTGACTTTCCCCATCGACAGTAAGCGCCAGCTGTGACCGAAGCGTATCATATTGTTTTTTAGTTGGGTTAAAATAGATCCACTGAAAATAATTTGCTAGTGGGAATTGTCCGGGTTCCTTTGGAACAATAAAATATTTGAAGGCTTTTGTGCCCGATACTCTTCCATTCTCACGAGAAATATTTTGCTGAACATTCGGTTCATAGAAATCAAAATTATTATCCTTGGTGATCAGGGGTCTTTCTACGGATGAAATATTTCCTTCGCCATAAATATTAAATTCATAACCAATACTTTGGCCTGCTTTGGGATGTTGCGTGGATATTTTTTCTTCCAACTGATAACTTCCTACTGCAACAGAATTTTGTAACGGATGAGGAGGAAGGTCTTTTACGCGGACTGTCTTTGGTTTAGACTGGAATGTCTTAAAATCCTCTTGACGGTTTTGCCCGAAGAAAGAAGGATTTTTCGCCACTTTGAATTTTATCATCTGTAATCCAACACTCGGAAACCGAACGGGTTCGTTATTTAGAGGATAGAATGTGGCCTGATAGATCTTATATTGAGAGTATCCTTTGCCGTTAATATTGATAGTCTCCGCCTCGATGTTTTCGATATTGAAGTTTTCCTCCCAACAATTTGATGGCTTTAGTTTTTTAAGAATTTCTGAAAGCTGCCGGCCCAGTTCATAAAATTGCATGGGCGCGCGGTTATTGTCGGCTACCAGGAATGAAAGGGTAACGGTTACTCCTTCCCCCACATATACCTCGTCCTTGTTTGTGGTAAGCGCGAGCAAGGCTTCCTCTTTTATGTCAACAAATTCTGTTTCTTCCCGCCCTCCAAAAAAATCACTGAAGGGGTCACGCCCGAAAGGATCCCGTGTCTGAGCTTGAACAGAAGGGCCGACTTTCAGTTTTTTACCCTGAGAATTAACTGTCTGATCATTAATCTTCATCGAAAAAGCTGGAACCGCTAGCACACCTTGCTTCAACGGAACGTACGTCATAATGACTGAATGGGACGAACTGACCTGGCCATTGACGATACTAGTCTGTGATTGTGTGCTGGTGCCGCGTTTGCGGAGCCCGTCGATGTCAGGAAAATTGGAATACGACTTTAATTGATCGTTAATCACATTGACTGAAATCGTCCAAGCCTGATTTTCACCGATTTCATCCGGGCCGAGCTGAATTTGCACGGTCTGTGAGATTCCACGAGTGCTTGCCAGCGTCAATACGATGAGTAAAATGGATTTTAGGGCAAATTTCATTACTGCAAGATTAGCGCAACCAGTTGCGGAGACAAATTTAATTTTTCTTTTAACTCAAAGAGCGATTCGCTAATTTTCAACGTTATAATCGCGTATCCTAGATACAAACACGTACTTAATTTTATTGGACTATGCTTAATTATGCCAAAAAGGTGCTCACGCGCGTGAGTTTTGATGCACGCCTCTTTGAGAAGGAATTGCGGAAAGCGATCAAAATGTTGATCAACGAAGAGGTGCAGGAACTTAGGAATTGGTGCTATGCCAATTTCGGGTCTCACAAGGCGATACTAAATCGCTGTTTTGTAGTAACGTAAAATTTGAGAAACAAAAAAACTGAAGCCCCGAGAGGGGCTTTTTTATTTGGGGGACTTTTTGCCGTATCTCGAAGCCTTTGTGTGTTTCAAATTTTCGAGATGAAGGAAATTTTTAAGCGATCTGTGGAAATCTGTGATATGCGGATGAAATATCTATTCCTTCGTCACGAACTCAATATTCCTCTTCAACCCTGAAAACTTCGTACGCTTCACTGCCGAATCGTTAAACACACGATTAAAAACAGCTTCTGTAATTTCCGTCCACTCAGAGGTGGACATATTCTCCAATTCATGTTGAGGTTGAAACCTCGGCTCTGAAGCAGGCTTCGCAAAACGATTCCATGGACAAACCTCCTGACAGATATCGCAACCAAAAATCCAGTTCTCAAACTTGCCTTTTACTTCTTTCGGAATTTCCTCTTTAAGTTCAATTGTAAAATAGGAGATGCACTTGCTGCCATCAACAACATACGGAGCAGGGATAGCATCTGTAGGACAAGCATCCATACAGGCGGTGCATGATCCGCAATAATCTTTTATAGGTCCATCATACTCCAGCTCAAGATCAATAATGAGCTCGGCCAGAAAAAAGAAACTCCCCAACGAACGATTGAGTAGCAAACTGTTCTTACCAACCCATCCTGTACCTGCTTTCGCAGCCCACGCACGCTCCATCACCGGCGCAGAATCCACAAACGCGCGGCCGTTTATTTCTCCGATAGCTGAGCGGAGTCGATCAAGCAAATCCTTCAGTTTATCCTTCACAACAAAATGATAATCTTCCCCATAAGCGTAACGTGCAACTTTAAGAGAACTGTCAGGAAGGTTAACGTTGGCAGTGCCAAGTGTTTTTTTGGGATAATAATTGTATACCAGACTTACTACCGACTTTGCGCCGGGCACAAGCAGCCGTGGATCCAGCCGCTTGTCAAAATGGTTTTCGAGATAATCCATTTTTCCTTGGTAGCCTCTTCTCAGCCACTCCTCGAGCCTTGTAGCTTCTTCCTCGAGAAATTCTGCTTTGGCTATCCCACAAAAGCTAAAGCCTAGTTCGTGAGCGAGGGATTTTATTAGCTTGGTATGTTGACC
>JBBRFP010000349.1:0-2983 GCA_038241465.1 Cytophagales bacterium
AATCCCACGATGGATGTGAACTTTTTGTATAATCGAAAGAGATGGGGATTTCAATTGTATAAAGCAATGGATCTTCGCGATCGGGCCACCGCGATCAATTTCACATTGGCCGTCTTTACCAAGCGCTTTCAATTGAATAAAAGACTGACGATTACGCCGAGTGCAGGTGTTATCCTTGAACAATATAGTAGTCTCTGTGATCACGGCTCTGATTTTACATTCATATTGAACACTAGCTACAAAATTTTCAATTCGCTCACCATTGACCAAAGTGCATTATTCGGAAATCTTATTTTGGAGCCAGGTTTTCGTGATTGGGTAAACAGGCTACGATTTACGTATTCCAAAAAGCATTGGGACGTATCTGTTTCTGTGTGGCATAATAACGATCTATTTGATGAAGCAGAGTACTGGACCTACGGCTCAAGTATTTTCTGGAGCAGAATGAAGCTGACATCTTACCTTTCTATGAATGCTGGAATCAGTGGGCTTATTATGCCCTATACAAATGATACGTTGAACTACCCAACGAAAAATGGAGTATTTGCAACACTGGCATTTACGCTAGACTAGCTGATTTATTAACCCGTCGCAGAAATGTGTTCACTGTCTATCCATTCGCTTTGTAATACTCACATACTTTATTCATCACACATTCTGAATGCCTGGGGTTGCTGGGACGGCAGGTTTCTCTGCCCAGAAATGAGATCGCCATTCCGACTTCTCCCCAATCTTTCTGATCCAATGTTTCCATCAATTGCTTTTCAATTTTCTTTGGATCGGTACCGTTGGCTATCCCCAATCGCGGAGCAACGCGAACAACATGAAGATCCACAATAATTCCCTCTGCCTTCTCCCTTATCTCACGCATGATAACATTTGCAGATTTTCTGCCAATCCCTGGCAGGTCAGTAAGTCCTTCCATTGTCTTTGGAATGTTCTTATCATTTTTTAATGTTAAGGCAATTTCTAAAAGCCACTTCGTCTTATTCCGGAAATTCCGAACCTTGCTTATGAAAGGTGCTAGCGATTCAGCATCGGCTTTAGAAAGCGCTTTCATATCCGGAAATGCCACAAACAATGCAGGAGCAAGCTTATTGATGTTCCGATCAGAATCTTGCGCTGATAAAACAACTGCCACCATAAGTTCGTAAAGCGAACTGTAATCCAAGGGGTGCTTTTTGCCCTTGTACTTTTTTAGCAGAGGTTGGATCTGTTTTTTCCAGTTAGTGCCAGCCATTGTTTAATCGTCTATTGATTGAATAAAGATAACAATTTAAAGAAAGACGGGTTATCTTCTTTTCGAACGGAATTATCTGCTTCAATTAATGCTCGCTTGACAAAATCATAATATCTTTATACGTCTTGAATCCTTGTCACCTATGGAAAACACCAACGAGTTCCTTTCAAATTGCACCGTCCAGACAAAAGCCATACATACTGGCTATGTGCCTGATCCGGATATTTCGCAATCCATTCACTTGACCACCACTTTTGAAAGGAAACATCATGAAGCCGCCGGGGAATACACGCGCACAGGCAATCCTAACAGACTTACACTCGAAAAAAAATTAGCAATGCTTGAAGGCGGCACTGAAGCCATTGCCTTCGCTTCCGGAATGGCGGCAATCAATGCGATTTTTGAGGCAATTCTGAAACCTGGCGATCATCTTCTGTATCCAGATGATTGTTATCATGGAACACGCTCATTGCTTAAAAATTTTTTCTTGCCTAAGAATATTCATGTGACCGAAGTGGATATGTCGTCGATCGAGAACGTGGCGGCGGCAATCACTTCAAAAACCAAGTTGATCTGGATGGAAAGTCCTTCCAATCCACAATTGAAAATTACGGATATAGACGCGGTGGTTCGGTTAGCAAAAAAAAACAATAGCATCACTGCCTGTGACAGCACGTTCGCCACCCCTTTATTCCAGCATCCCCTGGCCTTGGGTGTCGACTTTGTGATGCATTCCTCTACGAAATTTTTTAGTGGTCACTCGGATGTTTTAGGAGGGATCATTATTGCAAAAGAGCAATCTGATTTATACAATCAAATAAGGTTATATCAAAACGTTGCGGGAGCCGTTCCATCGCCGTTTGATTGCTGGTTGTTAAGCCGAAGCATCGCAACGTTTGCCTTGCGAGTGCCAGTTCAGAATAATAATGCAATGGAAGTCGCCAATTTTTTATCCAAACATCCGAATATTGAAAAAGTGTTTTATCCGGGATTACCGACTCATAAAAATCATGCGGTAGCCAAGAAGCAAATGAACGGTGGGTTCGGCAGCGTATTATCAGTTCTGGTCAAAGGTGGAAAAAGTGAAGCCCTCAAATTTGTAAGCCGGTTAAAAATAATTAAGCACGCTACCAGTTTAGGCGGTGTCGAATCTCTCATTGAACACAGGCGCTCTGCAGAAGGAGCTATGCAAGTAAGTCCAGATAATTTGCTTCGGCTTTCTATCGGGATTGAATCATATGATGATTTATTGAGGGATTTAAAGCAGGCCCTGGAGTATTGATGTTCATTCTTCATCAAATCTTTGAACTATCAAGACTTCGTTATTTTACACAATCCTGAAAAATCTGAATTAATAATTCTTCCAACCTGCATTCAACTTCGGATGAGAAATTTCAAAAAGAGGGATTCTCAGACACCATTGTGTTAGAGATAACCATGTTAAACCACATTTCATACTTCCCATTAATCAAATCGTAGAATAATATTCTGTGCTCACTGTCTTTTAATACTCTTCATTTTCAAATTACCACATGTTCAAATCACTCAACTGATCTGGTCAAAATACCCAAAACTGAAACTGTTTTTTATGCGTTTAAAAGAGAAATTTTGAAGAAGTTTTTAATAGCATGAGAACAAGAAGAAAATGGGTTCTGATGATTGGAATTTTAATCGGCATCAGCCTGTTGGTATGGCAACGTAAAAATGTTAAAGTCATAACTTCTACAGGAATTATCAGCATCA
>JBBRFP010000350.1:0-2965 GCA_038241465.1 Cytophagales bacterium
CTTTTTTACCTTACACCTTATACCTACTTTTGCCGTCAAATGGATCCTCTGTACAATAAAACCGATAAACGCATTCTTAAACAGCAGCTGCACACGACCGAGCAGAACAGGCTGACGTTGTCTTTTTATAAATATCATCAGATTTCAGATCCAAAAGAATTTAGGGATGGCCTTTATAAAATCCTTTCTGCGATAGGCATATTGGGAAGGATCTATGTCGCTCACGAAGGTATCAACGCGCAAATCAGTGTCGAAAAAGATAAGTTTGACATATTCAAAAGCACATTGGATGGTATTGACTGGCTTAAGGGCGTTCGATTGAACATTGCCATTGAAGATGACGGAAAGTCATTTTTTATTCTAAAAGTTCAGGTTAAGAAAAGAATTGTTGCTGACGGACTCGATGACAAGGGCTTTGATGTGACGGATTCAGGAACGCATGTTAACGCGAGAGAATTCAACCAACTGACAAATGATCCTGAAACGGTGATCGTTGATATGCGCAATCATTACGAAAGCGAGGTTGGTCATTTTGCGAATGCTATTATCCCGGACGTAGATACATTCAAACAGTCATTACCGATTGTTGAAAAACTGCTAGAAGATAAAAAAGAAAAGAACATCATAATGTACTGCACCGGTGGCATTCGTTGTGAAAAAGCCAGTGCGTGGATGAAGCACCGCGGATTTAAGAATGTCTTTCAACTCGATGGCGGTATCATTGAATACGCGCGCCAGGTAAAAGAACAGGGTGAGGAAAATAAATTTGTAGGAAAGAACTTTGTCTTTGATGAGCGCCTTGGCGAAAGAATCTCTGACCAGATCATTAGCGTTTGTCACCAATGCGGCAAACTGTGTGATACCCACACTAACTGCAAAAATGAAGGATGTCATCTTCTCTTCATCCAATGCGAGGAGTGTGCTGAGGAATTCGATGGTTGTTGTTCACTTGCATGCAAAGAAGTTGTTGCACTTGCTCCCGAACAACAAAAAGAATTACGCAAAGGAAAAGCGCAGGGGCAGATGATTTATAAGAAGGGAAGATCTAATAATATTAAGTTCAAAGCCAGAAGCTAATGGCGATACTCGTGATGTTTAGAGTTGCAAGTTGGAGGCTGAAAGGGAATAGCGCACGCTCGCTGGCGCAAGCAATCAGGCAGCAGCTTCTTGTAAACTGCAACGTTGCAACCTGCCACAATTGATCTGCCATGATCCGAATCGGAATAATCAACGTCTCTGACCGCGCCAGCAAAGGCATCTACGAAGACATACCAGGAAAAGCAATCATCACCACGCTGAAAGAGTATCTAACCAGCCACTGGGAAGAAGATTATGCTGTGATCCCAGACGAGCAGGCGTTGATCAGCCAAACCCTCATCGACATGGCGGATGTCAGGAATTGTTGCCTGATTATTACTTCTGGAGGAACAGGACCCTCCAAAAGGGATGTCACACCCGAGGCTACAGAGGCCGTCTGCGACAAAATGCTGCCGGGATTTGGCGAGCTAATGAGATTAGAAAGCCTCAAATTCGTGCCTACAGCCATTCTTTCTAGGCAAACGGCAGGAATACGCAACAAGACCCTTATCCTCAATTTGCCGGGAAAGCCAGCCGCCATCCGCCAGTGTCTTGACGCCGTTTTTCCATCTATTCCATATTGCTTAGATTTGTTGGAAGGGCCCTATCTGGAATGCAATCAATTGGTTATAAAAGCGTTCCGACCCGTTAGCAAATAAAACGTTCGCATGGCAAAGATTAAGTACTACTACGATACCGAGTCCTGCAAGTATATCCGCGTGAAGACGTCTACCGGAGACATCATTCTGAACAGTCTTGGGATATTCTCATTGACCATTGCGCTGGCAGTAGGTCTGGTGTTTCTTCAGAGTAGCTATTTCGAATCCCCCAAAGAAGTTAAGCTGAAGAATGAAATCAAGGAGATGGAGTTCTATTTTGATGAGCTTCAAACGAAGGTAAATAGCCTTGATAAGAATCTTGCAGACATGTCCGACCGCGATGACAACATTTACCGTGTCGTCCTTGGCTCCGAACCCATTGATAAATCAATTCGTGAAGCAGGTGTAGGTGGTGTTGATCGTTACGCGGATATCAGAAATAAAAATATTGACCACGAAGAAGCTATTCTGACGCTCAATGAATCATTGGATAAGCTTCGCCGAAAAGTATATATTGAATCAAAATCGCACGATGAAATAGTTCAATTAGCGGAGAATAAAGAAAAGCAGTTCGCTGCTATTCCAGCAATACAACCTATTCCTAAAAAAACAACAATCGTGCTTGCTTCAGGATTTGGTATCCGTATTCACCCGATTTATAAGGTTCGTAAAATGCACAGCGGGATTGACTTCGCTGCTCCGATCGGAACACCGATCTATGCAACGGCTGATGGAGTTGTAGATAACGTCGATATCAGCTTCACAGGTTATGGTAAAAAGGTTGAAATCAATCATGGTTTCGGATATCGCACCCGGTATGCGCACATGCACGCCTTCGTTGTACGAAACGGTCAGAGTGTAAAACGTGGTGAATTGATCGGCTTCGTAGGCGACACGGGTGTTTCAACAGCTCCTCACCTCCACTACGAGGTATTCATCAATGGGACGCAGGTAAATCCAATTCATTACTTCTTCAACGATCTCAATCCGGCAGAATATGCCAAGATCATTGAGTTGGCTTCTATCGAAAACCAGAGTTTGGGAATGTAATCGTTCAGGCATTTGGAGACTCATTAAGATAATCAGTCGTCGTTCCCGAAGCACAATCTCCTAATTCCTAATGCCCATTGCCTGATCGCTGCTATGAAAGTTTTTATCTCCATCATTTGCCTCCTAGTCGTTCACAAAGTAATGTATTCCCAAGGCTGCAGCGATGCTGGCTTTTGCACGATGGGGGCAATGAAACCTGATCAGCCTTACAATAAAAAAATTGCCCTGAAGCTCAGAAG
>JBBRFP010000351.1:0-2961 GCA_038241465.1 Cytophagales bacterium
GTTGTGGACTTTCACTCATCATATTTACAGAAGACTGTTACGCTCAATTATAGCGAAATTTATAACTACTTCTTTCATTTTCGGTGACGATAACGTTTCCAGCAATGACTGGCGGTTGAAGAACATCCTGCAATAGTTGTGCCTTTGATGCCGTATATCAAATATAATGGTAATATCACAGGGTATTCATTTGGGTTTTTATTGAAAAGACTCATATTGCAGGATCACTTGACCGACTATGAAGAAGAAACTAATCATCCTTGGATTCCTGAGTTTTGCGCTTGTTGAAGTTTTTGGCTGGGGTGCTACTGGTCACCGGGCTACCGGCCTGATTGCCGAGCAGTATTTAAATGCCAAGGCTAAAAAGAGAATTGCACAGATCCTTGAAGGGGAGTCGATTGCGATTGTAAGTACATGGATGGACGAGGTGCGTTCGGATTCTCTCTATAATTATTTGAATGACTGGCATTATACCACTGTGCCGGATGGAAAACGCTATGAGGATGTGGAAGCCAATCCCGATGGAAAAATTCTCATGATGATTGAAAAGATCATGAAAGAACTGAATACAGGAAGACTTACCCCGAAGCAGGAGAAAGAATACCTTAAGTTTTTGATTCATTTGGTGGGGGACATCCATCAACCATTGCATGTCGGCAAGCCCGGCGATAAAGGCGGCAATGATATCAAGTTGAAATGGTTTCGCGGAGATTCAAACCTTCATCGTGTGTGGGACAGTGAAATAATCGACGACACTAAACTAAGTTATACTGAATTTGCGCAGTCAATAGTTAGGCCTGATGCCCTGGTGATCGCAAAGTGGCAGAAAGCATCCCCTCGTGAATGGGCTCTTGAATCAATGAGTTATCGTCCACAGGTTTATGATATTGGTAATGGCAATCTTGGCTATCAATATAGCTACAAGTATTTCAGCATCGTGAAAATAAGAGTGCTTCAGGCAGGAATACGATTGGGAGGGATATTAAATCAGATTTACGGAAAGTAGATCGTAATTCAGGCAATAAAAGCCAACGAGTTTGCATATTTTCATTGCCATAGAAATCACGGATTTTCAACAAGGCTTCTTACCTTTAAGATTCTGAAAACTGAAATATGGAGGAGAAGAGCCTAAACTTCCTGGAAGAAATCGTTGAAAATGACCTGAAGACAGGTAAATACCAGAGTATTACCACGCGGTTCCCTCCAGAGCCTAATGGGTATCTTCACATTGGTCATGCTAAAAGCATTTGCCTCAATTTTGGCCTTGCCCTCAAATACGGAGGGAAGACTAATCTTCGCTTTGATGACACAAATCCGGTAACCGAGGAAACGGAATACGTGGATGGAATCAAGGGTGATGTGAAGTGGCTGGGATTTGATTGGTCAAATGAACTTTATGCATCTGATTATTTTAGCCAGCTCTATGAATTTGCCGTTTTACTCATAAAAAAAGATCTGGCCTATGTGGACGACAGCACCAGCGACGAGATTGCTGCTCAAAAGGGTACTCCGATAAAGCCAGGCACGCCCAACACCTTCAGAACCCGTAGTGTTGAAGAGAACCTCAGGCTATTTGGCGAAATGAAAGCGGCCAAGTACAAGGACGGTGAAAAAGTATTGCGTGCGAAGGCTGATCTTGCCAGTCCGAATATGCACATGCGCGATCCTATCATTTACCGGATCAAGCACGCTCATCATCATCGTACCGGGGATACATGGTGTATTTATCCCATGTATGATTTTGCTCATGGGCAGAGCGATGCGATTGAAAATATCACTCACAGCATTTGCACTCTTGAATTCATTCCTCATCGTGAACTATATGATTGGTTTATTGCCAATCTCGGAATATATCCCTCGCGGCAGTATGAGTTTGCGCGTCTTAATCTGACCTATACCATTATGAGCAAGCGCAAGCTTCTTCAGCTGGTAAACGATAAGAACGTAAGCGGGTGGGATGATCCCCGCATGCCTACGATCGCAGGGATGCGCCGACGAGGATATACGGCGGAAAGTATCCGTGAGTTTTGTGATAAGATCGGAATTGCCAAGCGAGAGAACCTGATTGATATTGGTTTGCTTGAATTCTGCGTTCGCGAACATCTCAACAAGATATCACTGAGACGAATGGTGGTGTCCGATCCCATCAAGGTAATCCTTACCAATTATCCTGAAGGAAAATCGGAAATGCTTCCAAGTGAGAATAATTCGGAAGACCCATCGACAGGGTCGCGTGACATTCCATTCAGCCGTGAGCTTTATGTGGAAAGGGATGACTTTATGGAAGTGCCTTCGAAAAAGTATTTCCGTCTGGCACCGGGGCAAATGGTAAGATTAAAGAGTGCTTACATCATCAAGTGCGAGGATGTCATTAAAGATGCTACAGGAAATGTGACGGAGCTTCATTGCACGTACGTCCCTGAAAGTAAGAGCGGTTCCGATATTTCAGGCATCAATGTAAAAGGTGTGATCCACTGGATTAGTGTGCCACACGCCTTGGAAGTTGAAGTGCGTTTATACGATCGTCTTTTTAATGTCGAGGATCTGGGTCAGATCGAAGATGATTTTAAGAATCATTTGAATCCTGATTCGTTAAAGGTTATTTCAACAGCCTATGCGGAACCCGCCTTGGCAACCGACCAGCCAGATGACCGCTACCAGTTTATGCGAGTGGGGTATTTTTACCGAGATGAGGATTCTGTTCCAGGAAAATTAGTGTTTAACAGAACGGTTACGTTGAGAGATATGTGGGCGAAGGCGAAGCCTTAATTCGGCGGTTCTTTGTTCCACAGACTGAGAGAAGAATTGCAGTTTAGAGCAATCCAAGAATTATCAGATCACCGAATAATTTCAGTTTTTAATAAACGACACCGTCTTCCCTTTATAATTCCCAATCACTGCTTTTAAATCTTTAAACGTTTCATAAGGCGCCTTGGGTGCTACCATATTGACCATCCAGGG
>JBBRFP010000352.1:0-2952 GCA_038241465.1 Cytophagales bacterium
TACATTATTAATGACGGTAATATTTCCTTGATCAAAGAGATCCTGAAACTTTAACGCCGGATTGAAACCCAGTTCATCGGAGGCCCGCAAAATCTTCTCTTTACCAATACCCAGACCGGGACGCAACTGATAGTAAGTATCATTTCGATAGGGGATCACTGTATTCAACCCGTCGTTTCCTCCGGACAACTGGAGTATGATCATTACTTTATCAGAATCATTTTGAAGCCGATTGGATTCAAAGGCTTTGAGAAACTGCGGAACCAGCAGCGCCCCGGAGGTGGCCAGCATGGAACGTTGAAGAAATCCTCGTCGTGATATGTTTTTCATTTCAGCAGAGTTGATATTCAGGAACAGACATGAATCCGATAAAAGCCTTGCGGATAAACTCTTCATCGTTCACGGCGGCAGACGCTACGCGCCCAACATTCTTTAGATTCTCAGTGGTTGTTGGTCTTGATAATAAAAACTCCTGAACAGCCTGCAGTGTATCGTCGGATGATGATTTGGTGTATCGCTTTGCTAATGCCGACCAATCTGCATTACACTGCAACTTTCGTTTTGCTTTTTCTGCCTTACCTAAGCCATTCGCGTCGCCGTCATCGTTTGCTTCGAAATCTGTTTCAGCTCCGCCAAATAATAACATGGGTAGGGTAATGCGGAACGCAAGGCTTGTGCTGTCGATCCATCCTTTACCGGATGTCCAACCACTGACGTTAGGCGGATAGAAGAGTATTTGTCCCAGTGCCCGCTGAAGGAATACAATGCTCTGATCATTTTCAAACGTTCCATTGGTATGACGTTGCATTCCAACGAGCAAGTCCACAGGAGATTTTATCCTGTTTCCTATATTGCTTGATGCATTAAACTCATTCGATTCAAAAATGATTGTCAGTAATTTCTGAATGTTATAATCAGACTTATAGAATGTCGTGCTCCAATCTTCAATCACTGGGGCATCAACTGACGTATCTGAAACGAAATATTTGTAAAGCTTTGTAGCGATGAATCTGGCTGTTGCCTTGTCTCCAAGAATGCTGTCAAGTATTTGTTCACCTGTAAGGTCCGCTGTTTTTCCTCTGAATGTCTTGGTGCCAAAGTCATGCTGCCGTTCACGAAACTGGTACTGCCCTTTTATAGTAAAGCCCCAGCCTGTGAAGGCCCGTGCCGCCTCTTTTATATCCTGTTCTGAATAATTACCACGCCCGAGTGTGAACAGTTCCATCACTTCCCTTGCAAAGTTTTCATTGGGATGGTCTTTCCTGTTTTGCTGATTGTTAAGGAACTGCAACATGGCAGGATCTTTTGAAATACCTTTTAACAAATCACCAAATGATTCAAGAGCAGACTCACGCAGAAGATTGTTTTGTTGTTGTGCGAAATAAGGGATCAGTGTTCTGCATGCGAAGTGTCCGTGCCAGAAGAAAGTCATTCGCTCCCGCAGGGTTGGTTCCGAAACCATTTTGTTATTCCACGCAACATTGACCTTCATCAGATCCTGGCGGGACTTTCCAAGAAGCTCTTTTATCATATTCTTGCGAGACTTATCATTCTTCATGGTTCGCAAATCCATCTGATCGATGTCAGGGATTTTAATGACGTTAAGAGGGACGATTTTCTCTGACTTTTGGAAAAGCTGAGTTGTGCGTCCAAGGGCCTCATCGTCACCTAATCCAAAGGCAGCCCGATTCATCAAATGCTTTACCTTAGGCTGGGGGATGAGAATACTCATATTTCGAATTTCGTACCCTTTAGATGGCTTCTTAACCTGAAAGTTTAAAGCTTATTTCATTTAATCCAATATTTAAGATGAATCATCGTTTTTTCAGGTGAAAGGGTAAATTCTTATTTTTATTTACCTGCTGGTACGGCCGACTTGTTGTAATTTTGGTTTCTATAGAGGATTAACTTACTGGAATGCGCATTAGATATTTCATTCTTTCGGCGTTATTAATTTTTTTCTGTTTGAATGCTGCAAAGGCTACCCACCTGAGGGCTGGTGAAATCACGATTACTAGACAAAGTTGCACGAGCCTCACCTTTACAATCACGATCACCGTCTACACGAATACGGGTTCTCAAATCCGGTTTGGTGATGGTATCCTGGATTTTGGTGATGGCAGCAAGCCTCAGTCTACACCGACAATTGATAATACCCCGCGACCCGATCTTGGTCCCGGAATCGGAACAGTGACCTATTCAACGACTCATACATACGGCGGGCCCGGCCGGTACGTCGTTAGTTACCTCGAGCCAAATCGCAATGCTAATATTCTCAACATGTTTAATTCGGTGGAGACCCGATTTTATATGGAGTCAAGCATTAGTATTGATCCTTTTATTGGTTGTGATAATAGCCCGCGACTTCTCGTTCCACCCATCGACAAGGCTTGTACAGGTGCTGCCTTCTATCATAATCCCGGTGCTTATGATCCTGATGGTGATAGCTTGTCTTACGAGTTCACCATTCCCAAGAGAGACAAGGGAATTCCTGTTAACAACTATCGCGACCCCAACGTGAAAGAGTTTTACGACCGGGTCGGGATCAATTATGGTACGGCCAATGAAGCAAAAAATGGACAGCCAACGTTTACGATCAATTCGGTAACAGGGACAATTATCTGGGACTCGCCCGGAGTTGCAGGAGAATATAATATTGCCTTTGTAATAAAGGAGTGGAGAAAAGTAAATGGTGTATGGCTTAACCAAGGTTATGTTGTGCGTGATATGCAGATCATAGTGGAAGACTGTAGTAATAAACGTCCGGAACTGCAAGTTCCTCCTGACCTTTGTGTCGAAGCGGGCACTAAAATTAACGCCGATATTTTTGCAACCGATCCCGACAATGATGACGTTCAAATTGAAGCTTTCTCGCAGATCTTTAACTTCCCGTTTCCAAGTCCTGCAACCTATTCTCCAAATCCGGTGGTATATCAAAAGACAGGAGGTGCT
>JBBRFP010000353.1:0-2944 GCA_038241465.1 Cytophagales bacterium
TCTTCGATGCGCTGCTGCTCCGCCTGCAGACGTTCCAGCTGATATCGTTGATTTTTTATCAGTAGTCGTTCATTCAGAATGTCCTTTCCAATTACACTCGTTGTATCAAACGCGATGTAATTCAGATTACCAATTACAAAAGGAGGTTGTAATATCACGGTGTAGATCACCTTGCTTTCTTTCTTTTTGGTCTCAACGCTGCTTACGACCGTTGACTTGAAATATCCATCGTTGTTAATCTGCTGCTCCAGTACCTTTGCCGTTTTTTCAGGAGTTGCGTCTTTCAACAAAACAGGTGGCGATCCCAACTTCGTTTGAATAAAATTCCTGATACCCTTTTTCTTGCTATTATCTCCCGCGAGGTAATAAAACCACACTGAAGTTCTGTTTCCGAGAATCTTTGCATTAGGTGCCGGCTTGATAAACGTTTGTAACATGGTCCTGATGCGCTTCTCGCCCGGGATATCACCTTGAGGAACAAGCTTTATTTCCGAGCCAGCGTAAAAACTTTCCCCCTTCTTAAGAAATTTAGTACCGGTACATCCATTCAATGCAAAAATCAATGCGCACAATGAAGCGGCGCAAAAAGAACGCAGTATCGGCGGAATAATAGAATACGATATGTTAATTCTTCGGCTTTGCATTTGGCTTGAAGAGTTCCATTAATGTATTATAATCCTTTACATAGATTAGCCCTGCGCCGGTTTCGGTGAGCTCGCCTGAGATCATATCATAGTTACTATTTCTGAATCCGGTGATCCGCAATCGGCCGTCTTCTGTCAGCTTGTATTCAAGAGCAAGGTCACCGATATAATCCGCCGCGCTATTGGTTGTATTAGTATTCTGACCTTCAATATCCACGTTACCCGAAAGCTTAACGACCAGGCGGTCATTTAACAGGTTCTTCCGTACTCCAAGCTGAACTTTTGTCTGTCCTTGTGTTGTTCCGGCGGCGGCCGTGGCAGCGTAATCTTCATATGATTTTACATCAAGCGTAAGCTGAATTCCTTTTACATTTTCTGCAAGACGGTTGAGTTGATCCGACAGTATTCCGCTAACACTTTGGCGGGCTGTATTTGAAACGCTACCCGATTGACTCTCCAGGGGATTGTCAGCGATGAATCTTTTTAAGATCAACAAAGCAAAAACCTGCTTGTTCAGGTCTGACTCGCGGGTATTAATGTCCTGTATGCGGGCATACACAATTCCGCCATTAGCTCCTTTTTTATTGTCGGGCATATCAAGCTGAAAACTGATATCAGGTGACAGAAGCTGTCCGCGAATATTCAAATACACCAGGAATGGAAGCTGTTGTTTGTAGCTCGTGGCCTGTTCTGCTGTGACCTGATTGGATACTAATTCAAGTGGTGAAGCCTCCACTGAATACTTTGCCCTGATATCCATTTGAGCTCTCATGATATCGCCTGTCCACGTGATGGATCCCCCCTGCTCTATTTTGAATTCTCTCTTGACAAGTTTATAAAATGAAAAGTCATAACTCCCTTTCGCAATTTCATAACGGCCAGATAAACTCATTTCACCTGACGGATCTATTCCGAGAATGAGGGTGGAACTTCCCTGAACAGACAGCTTGTCACCGGTCAGTGGATCGATGACGATATTAAGAATAGCTTTCTCATTCAATTCAATAGTTGCCTGAAGGTCGAGACCCTTAAAAGGATTATCAACCGTAATGGTATCTTCCAGATTGAGTCCCACCAGAAATGGATCATTGATCGCGTCTTTATCGACCCATTTAATAATACCCTGCTGCTCCAACGCAGTCTTTGCTGATTGCGGCACTACGTATGTAAAATTGGTGTCCTCGCTTGGACTGAACGTCATTACAATTTTAGGCTGATCGATATTTCCCGTTATCGTGGTCCGCGTGTTGATTCTAACCAAACCATAAAAAAGACTGTTATTGTCCGGCTTTGTATTGAGAAGCTGGAAATCCTTTGTGTTTATTTTCAGATCAAGTTCAAAATCTTTATAGGCTTTCGTTAAAATTGACCCTCGGATGGTGGCCTCATTACCCCTTTCATCCTTCATTGTGAAATCGCTAAATGCTATTCCGGATTCCACAAATGAGATTTTTTCATTCTCAAGAGTAAAAGAACTGTTCGCGTCTTTCAATTTGAATGACGCATCTTTGAATGTCATCGAGCCTCTTATGGAAGGCTCTTTTGCAGTTCCGGTGATCTTAATATTTCCCATCACTGAACCCTTCGACTCGAGCAGATGCCCGAAGGTAAACGGCTCAATGGTTTGAAAGCTTAACGGTTCAAGTACCACATCGATGTTCACTTCGGAATCAGGGACTTTTGAGATGATCTGCCCAGTAGCCTTCACGTTCGTACTGTCACCTTTTATTAACATCTCAATAGTATACCGATCAGTAGCATGCGTCATTGAAAACGTTATATCTCCTACATGCTTGCTAAACAGCGAAAAATCATTGATCTCCAGTCTTGAATTGGAATTACCTTGTTGCTTTGTGGTCACTTTAAAGCTTCCACTCAGTATCCCACTGGCGGGCACCTGTCCAGCAATAATGCGTGTTAAGTTTGATAGCTGAAGATTCTGAAACTCAAGCGAGATGGTCGCCTCCCGTTGATCGGTGATCACACTGATCTTCTCATTTTCTTTTGAGATCGAAAAATCATTTGCCAGCAGTGGACCATTTCCAAACTGAAGGTAGTTGTCCGTCGGGACCGTCCAAGCTTTGTAATTAAGCATCACCTGATCCGGAATAAAGTGAAACCGGAATCCGTCTTCCTGGCTTCTGATCACACCACCGAACACATATTTTGGCTTTGCAATGGAATCCAATATCTGAAAAGTGGTATAAATCGAATCGTGCTGAATTCTTCCTACGAATTCGATACCCTCCACATGAACAGTATCCACTGTGAGATTCTTCACTTTGATGGAATAGTTGAAG
>JBBRFP010000354.1:0-2939 GCA_038241465.1 Cytophagales bacterium
TGTGAGCTCGGAAGGGTATGGCGCGTTGCTCGCGAGAGAACTTGGTGCAACCTATATTTCTTTTGATCCAAAAAGAACTCAATCCCCCGTTTCCGCAACGATGATTCGTTCGGATCCTTTGAAATTCTGGGATTTCATTGCTGTACCCGGGAGACCTTATTTTGTCAAAAAGATCTGCTTTTTTGGTCCTGAAAGTACGGGAAAATCGACGATGGCAAAGCATTTCGCTAACCTCTACAATACTGAATTTGTGCCGGAGGTTTCAAGAGAGCTTATCACTTCGAATGATTTCACCATCGATGACATCATCAGGATCGGTGAAGCTCAAACGCAACGGGTGATCGATCGATCCAGAACGGCCAACAAGCTTTTGTTCTGCGATACCGATCTGATCACGACGGAAATTTATTCCCGGCATTATCTAAAACAAATTCCACCAATTCTTTTTGAGCTTGAGAAGAAGGTAAAGTATCACAAGTATTTTCTTTTTGATATTGATGTTCCGTGGGTAGTCGATGATATCCGTGATCTTGGTCTCAGGCGAACGGAGATGTTTGATGTGTTTAAAGCAGAGTTAGATAATCGAAAGATGGAATATCAACTCGTAAAGGGGAATTTTGAACAAAGGGAAGATATTATAAAATCTTTTATTGATTCGTCAATTCGCTAAATCGATACTTTGCTCGTTCGGGACTGACGGGTCACCGAGTCATCGAAACAAATTTCTTTCCCGGAAGCTCTGTTTGAAATGTTTCAATGCATTTCCTGTCCTGTAGCGTAACATAGCATGTCTTTCCATCCTTGCCGCCGAATGTAATGTTGCTGGTTTTCTTCCCCTTCATAGATACTTCTCTTACAAGTTCGCCTGACGGAGAGATGATGGCAATAGTACCCTTATCATATCGTGTCACATATAGATTTCCAATGGAGTCGCACTTCATTCCATCGAGACCAAAATCCTCAAACTGAATAAATAATCGTTGGTTTTTAAGGTCTCCCTTCTGATCCACATCGAATGCCCAGATCTTTCGCTGAACACTTTCGTTGACGTAAAGAATTTTTTCATCAGGACTTAATTCAATCCCGTTCGTGGTGCCCATGTTTTCCATCAGCATAGTCGCCTTGCCATTTGAATCAACCCTCCAGATTTTTCCGGTGTCGTGCTTCCAGTTTGGATCGGAGACAAATAGCTGACCTTTCTTGTCAATGCAGAGATCGTTAGGTTGATTGAATTCAGCATGACAATAGGCGGTCACCTTTTTTGTCCTTCTATCAATCTTAAGAATGTTGTGTGCTTTGAAATCTGCTACAAGAAGATTTTCCTGTTTGTCGAACATGATGGCATTTCCGATGCTGCCTTTTGGTAATGTTACGAACAATTCTACGGTACCGTTATCATGAACAAGGCCGATTGTTCCGTCCTTCTGAAAATTGACGACGTAGAAATTTCCTTTTGAGTCAATGTTTGGGCCTTCGATATTGCTGGTGAAAAGGTTTTCGGCTGTGAAATCTTTTGAAATGTAATTCTGCCCCGATAATGACAGGTGAGACGTTACTGCAATAATAACGAGGGAAAAATGCTTCATATTCTTCTGCCAATCGTATGACCTTTAATAGCATAGTATAATATGAAGAGATAACAGGGGATCATTATCACCACAAAACCCATCGGTGGCCCCCATAAGATTGCCAGCTTGGCGTAAGCTTGCGGGATTACGGCACCTCCTGCAATTCCCATAATGAGAAGGGCAGAGCCAATTTTCGTGAATTTTCCCAATCCATCAATAGCGATAGGGAATATTGCTGGCCACATAAGTGCATTCGCAAAACCAATAAGCGCAATAAATAGTATTGATATATAGCCTGAGGTTAAGTAGGCAGCGATGCTCAACAGAATTCCAACAATTGCGGAGATGGCCAGCGCCTTTTCTTGTTTGATAAACTTCGGTATTGTTAAAATGCCCAGGATGTAACCTACAACCATCGACCGCAATGTATAAGAAGTGAAGTTCTTGGCGTCATCCAGGCTAATTCCTATTGCTTTCCCGTAGATTGTTATTACATCGCCAGCCATCACCTCAACACCAACATAAAGAAAAATACAAACCGCGCCGAGTAGTAGATGCGGAAATTGAAAAATACTAGTTTTATTAAATTCAGTTTTATCGGTCTCTGCTGCTGATTCGATTTCTGGTAGAGCTGAAAACCTAATCATTACCGCCAGCAGAAATAAAACACCGGCCATGATCGCGTATGGTAAGATGACGCGATCGGACAATTCCTGAAGTAACTGCAATCTTTGACTTTGATCCGTGGTGGTACTGATCTGCAATTCAATAGCCGCCGCATCTTTTAGGATAATTGCTCCTAGAATCAGAGGGCTGATCGCTCCGGCGACCTTATTACAAATGCCCATTATGCTGATTCGACTGGCAGCACTTTCCAATGGCCCTATAACGGATATGTATGGATTTGAAGCAGTTTGCAGTAATGACAATCCCATCCCCTGAACAAAAAGACCAGTAAGAAATAGGCCAAATGCTCGGCCACTAGCAGCAGGAATGAATAATAAAGCACCTATTCCCATGACTGCTAACCCAAGGGACATGCCGTTCTTAAATCCAGTTTTTTTCAAAATGATTGATGACGGAATAGCCAGGAAAAAATATGCCATGTAAAAAGCAAACGTCACTAATAGCGCCTGGGCATCTGACTGAAGATCACATGCTAATTTCAAAAACGGTATTAATGTTCCATTTAGCCACGTAACAAAACCAAAAATGAAAAACAATGTTCCTACTATTGCTAGGGACGATATATAGTTGGCTGGGCGGGACGTTTGTGACATGATTCTGAGTGTTGGTTGGTTTTGGATTGAAAATCCTATTTTTACATTATATAAAAGAAAATTAACCAAATAGGATACTAATTTTTACCTT
>JBBRFP010000355.1:0-2926 GCA_038241465.1 Cytophagales bacterium
AGTTATATAAACCTGCGAGAAAGTTAAGCTTTTTTCGCCACAGAGGAATAATAGTCAAAACCAAAAATACCACAGAGTTAAATTACCCTTTCAAAGCAATGAAATCGGATCACTGTGGTTCCCTCTGCGATAAAATATTAAACGCCGAAGGCGATCATACCCCCTTCTTTTGAAACAACCCTCTCAGATAATTGAAGATCGATTTATCATTGCCAAGGGTTACAAAGAAATTTTGAGGAAGTTTATAAAGTTCTGATCTCCGGAGTACATCGTAAAAATGATCGTTGTGCGGGAGAGTAGATGTGACTCCTGAAGCTTCAGGAAGCAGGATCATTCCCTTTGCGTGTCGCTCAATCGCCTCAAGGCCCTTAAACTGGGTTGATAGGAAAGGCGTATCAATGATGACTATATCTACTGGATAGCTTTTAAGATGGAATAGGAGATCATCCTTTAATTCACCATTCGTGATGCTTGGTTCGCGGCTTACATCTCTTAGTTTTGATTCAGGGTGCTTGTAATGCTCAAGATAATATCCGTGAGCCTCAAGAATTGAATGGTATATAGAGTCGGGTGGGACGATCACCCCGGGAGAAATGGCAGTGGAGGTAAATAACTGAAGGTTTGCCTTCATTCGAAAGGCTAACTCATAGGCCCAGGCATAACCTTCAAAATAGGGACTATTGATAGAGAAGGGATATAAAATGGTTTTCTTAACAGGCATCCTACCTTTGGAGTAGATATACCATGTAGGTCACCCTAGCCAGCGGTAAATAATTCAATCTGCTCAAGTACCTGATCAATACCATACGTGAGCGACAATGCGTAGAGCATATTCAACTTTTCGCGGGTTCGTTTCAGTCTCATTTTTACAGCGCTTCCTGAAATGTGCAATTGTGTTTGAAGATTTTCGATTGATTCTCCCTGCAAATATTTCATATTAAGAAGATCACGTTCTCTTTCAGGCAATGCCTTGATCAGTGAATACATAATCAATTCTTGTTCTGCTCTTTCACTGCCTTCTTCAGATGCCGGTGCCGGATCGTTTTTTTCTTCATCACCAAGAATATTTTCTTCAAGACGATGAAATTGAAAGCGTCCGTTTTTCTTAAGCGCGGCAAGGCAATGACGATGCGTAATGGTGTACAGCCATGTTGAGAATGATGACTCGCCCTTGAAGGAGTGAATATTATCGAATGCTTTCATCAGCGACTCCTGAGCCAGATCGAATGCTTCCTCTTGCTTCTTGGTAAAAGAGAAACACTTGTTAAATACTTTTTTATAATAACGATTGTACAATTCTCCTAACGCCGCACGATCGTCAAGCCGAATGGCGGTAACTAGTTCTTCATCGCTGGTGGTGGATAGGATGTTCATCGCGGGTGGTACTTTTAAGTCTGGTTGACTTGATAAAAGTAGATCAGCCGCGCGCCCTTAATAAGAGGGAAAAACCTATTTTCGAAAAATGGGTAAATGACACATGCGTGCGAGTTTTGCTTAGACGAAGCAGTTTGCGAGCCCCAGGGGGCTTACGCTACCCTCGTTGAAACGTGAACCCCGCAACTTTAAATTATACCCTTTTCGATAGCATATTTCACCAATCCCACCGTATTCTTCATCTGCAGCTTCTCCAACAGATTTCTACGATGTGTATCAACGGTGCGTATGCTGATGAATAGCTTTTCAGCGATTTCACCGTTAGAGAATTCCTGCGCGATCAGGCGAAGCACTTCGATCTCGCGCTCCGACAGTGGTGTCGGACCAATTTGCTTTTTTTGATCAGGGTTGTCTTTTTGGCGGGTTATTGCTTGTAGTAATGTGGCCGATACTTTTTGACTAAAATAGCTGTCTCCCTTTGCTACCGTGTGGATGGCTGTTAACAATTCATCCCTTCCGGCATTTTTCAACACGTATCCGCTGGCGCCAGCTTCGAGCATTTTAATGATATAATTAGGCTCTTCATGCATAGTTAGTCCCAGCACATGAACTTCGGGATATAATTGCTTGACCTTTTTCGTGACCGTGATCCCATCCGTCTCGCCGAGATCGATGTCCATCAATACAACTTCGGCAGTCGTGGATTCGAGTACCCGCATTACTTCTTCCGAATTCTCAGCTTCGCCGCAGACGAAAATATCTTCTTCGCGCTCGAGTATTCCGCGAAGGCCCACACGAATAATCTTATGATCGTCGGCTATTAAAACTTTAATTGGATCCATAATCTAGTGTAACTAATGTAAATGTTTATTTCGACTTGCGTTCTCCATCAGGAGGTAGAGGGGCGGTAGGAGTAAAGGAGCAAATAAGAGGGTGCTTGTTAATCCACCAATAATCACGGTAGCAAGGGGTCGCTGCACATCAGATCCAATACCAGAAGAGGTTGCAGCGGGTATTAACCCGACGATTGCTACGATCAATATTGAAACAATAGCCCGAAGCTGTTCACTTGATGCCAGCAACACGACTTGCCGTAAATCAGTTCCATGTGTTTCTTCCATACGCTTGATCGCCGACACAAGAAGCACACCAGCCATTACAGAAATACCAAAAATGGAAACAAATCCAACACCTGCCGACACGTTGAAGTGATACCCTCTCAGGAGCAAAGCGACAATTCCACCGCCAAGGGCAAACAAAATGCAGGACATTGCTACAAACGTATGACGGAAATTCTGAAATAGTGAAAATAATAGTACAAAGACCATGATAATCGTCAGCGGAATAGTTATAGAAAGTTGCTTCCCGGCGCGCTCAAGATTCTCATACTGCCCTCCATAAATCACGCTATATCCTTTTGGAATCTTAATTGTCTTCTCAATCTTTTGCCCTACTTCCTGAACAAACCCACCTTGGTCACGGCCACGTATGTTTGTTCGTACGGTCGACATCCTCTTGCCGTTTAAGCGATAGATGTTTGTCTGTCCTTCCG
>JBBRFP010000356.1:0-2919 GCA_038241465.1 Cytophagales bacterium
GTTTGAAAACGTGAGCTTTTTTTCGGCAGCTGCTTATAGAAATAGCGATAGGCATTTGTCAATCACTGCTTTCAATGGGATTATTGTTGGGTTGTAGCCCATGCCCCTGATCTGCGACTGAGACCAATGCAAGAGATTCTCAAGTGTCTCGCTAACGCCCATCAGTCGCTGGTTGATCTTGGGCGCATAGGATCTAAATTCTTCGTCATTGATCTCATTGCTTGCCAGCAAACTCAGTAACCCTTTTAAACTTGTCAGTGGACTTCTTAAATCATGACTGAGAATTGAAAAGAACTTATCCTTGACATCATTGGCCTCTTTAAGTTTTAGGTTTTGATCGGCAATCTCCTGATTTTTCTCTTGTAGAAGGCGGTTGGTTTCTTTTCGTTGACTGTTGTTACGCGCTGCCAGCAGGACAACCATAATAAGGAAAATGAGGATCAGTCCGAAGAGAACTTCATAGACGATCTGCTCATTCCGTTCCTGCTCATTGGCTGACTCTAGCTCTGCAATTTTACTTTGACCTTCGAACTCAAGCCGGGTAATCAGAGCTCGTTGAGTTGTTTCCCAGTTAACGAGCGAATCACGAAGATGTAAGTAATTAAAGTGATTTCGGTAAGCAAGTTCGAAGTTATTCAGTCCTTCATAACTCTGCCCCAATCCGTCATAGGAATCTTTCAGAACCTCCAGCAAATGTAATGAACTACTTTCTTTCAAAGCGGCCTCAAAGACCATGATCGCCTCAGTGTATTTATGCTGCTGGAGATAAACCTTTCCGATAATAATTTTGTTGTAGGCGATAACGGCGCGATCGCTTGCTTCTTCTGCCAGTTCATTAGACTTTGTCAAATTAACCAAGGTGGAATCCAACGCACCTTCCTGAAAAAATATCAACCCCTGAGAATTATAGTTATAACTCATCAATTGTTTGTCACCCAACGAATCTGCGATTTCAATACCACGTTTTGCAAAACGGTGTGCTTCCGGTAGATTCTGCTTAAGACCTGCGTATATCCAGCTCAGGTTACCATAGAATGCTGCTGTCTTCGCTTTATCTTTTTTCTTTTCGTAAAAGCTCACTGCGTTAAGCTGGTATTTAAGAGCAAGGTCATATTGCTTAAAGCCGAACGCGTAGGTCAGACCGAGCACGCGGTTAGCCATCGCCATGCCAACGGAATCGTGAATTTGTTCCGCCATCTTCAATGTTTCCATCGATACTTCTACCGAGCGGGCATAATTGCCTTGTCGGTATTCGTATTCTGAAAAACAATTAAGTGCCGCAATCTCTCCTTGCAGATAGCGTTGCTTCTGTGCGGCCTCTATTGCTTGTTCAGCATATTGTCTGGCGACATTCGGCTTGTAAGGCAGATACTTGCGTGAAAGTGAGTTCAAGATATCGACTTGTTCATTACCTGCCGGAGTTTGCGCAAGGATCTTTTCAAGGCTGTCGATGTCCTTCGGCTGCGCACAAACGAATGTCCACGAACAAAGGACCACGCCAATACTAAAAGCAACCCTAGACATGGTGAAAAATACTGAAAAAAAGTTAATCCCGAACTATTAGGATCTAGTAGGGCTTGAAATCTGATATCGTGACCTTATTAAGTTCCACTGAATAGAGCTTATCGTCGTTGAGTAACGCAAACTTGCAGGTAAGGGGCAGGGTCAAAGTTCTTGTTTCGTCACTGAACAGATCAATGAAGACCAACTGCTTTCCCTTCATGAAATAGATTTCTTCGCCCAGGAAATTGAAGTAGGCCAGATCTTTCTGACCGATTGTCTTTATGAACTTTCCAAGTCCACTGTATACATGTATGCCAGCATTTTTATCCAATAAAAATAAATAGTTCTGGTATTCACGCATGTATATATAATCCTTGATATTCTTAGAAGGCAGATGTATGACGATTGACTCCAGTGAAATACTTGTTGATTTCAATTTCGTCTTCTTGATGCTAAAATCGCTGGAGTCCATCATCCACAATTCATGCAGGGAGGGGCAAACCAACCACGGACTTATTGCAAAAGAAGGATCAAGTTGGTGTTGACTGACCTCGGTCATATCGGCTGATATATTTCCGTATTGATTTCCATCGGAAATAAAGTAGAATGACTGAATGCCATCCAAAGGTTCGTAGAGGGTAGGACTTGCTTTAAAAGTGTGCGTTCCGATTTTTTTTCCTGTCTTGTCGTATTTCAGAACTTCTCCTGTTTTTAAAATAAGAAACAAGTCACCGGGTCTGTCCACTCCGGCCCACTGAATATCGGCGGGCGTCTCAAAGGTTATGTTTTTACTCTGTGCGGGGAGTTCAATTGTAATAAACATTATGAAAATAGCCAATGCTGATTTTAGCAAGGACTCTAGGGTAAAGGCTGCTAAGCTTTTATTTTTCCATCGGATCAAGCCACTCATCATCTTATAATTCACCAGCGCCTCCATTTTCAAATTTGGTATTAGAATTTCTTTAATTCAACAACGGTTCCATCATATACACCATATGTACTACCATTAACCCACTCACCAATATTGACATAACGACTGTTGTCCCTTACTTTCAGATCAAGGGGCAGATGACGATGCCCGAATACATAGAAATCATGGTGGCTGATTTTCTCTTGTTCCCTGCACCATAACAAAAGAAACTCTTTTTCGTCGCCATGGAATTTCTCTTCTGTTTTCATGTTATTGATACGACTCTTTCTGCTCCAATAAGTAGCAATGCTCATGCCGAGATTAGGATGAATGCGCGCAAATAGCCACTGACACACTTTGCTATCGAAAAAACTCTTTAAGATTTTATAACCAGTCTCTCCGGGCCCTAATCCATCACCATGACCAACGATCAGCCTCTGTGACCCTGTATTCAGGAGAATGGGTTCCCGGTAAACAGGTATTCCAAGTTCATTCGGAAAATAATC
>JBBRFP010000357.1:0-2908 GCA_038241465.1 Cytophagales bacterium
ATGGCGTAACCAGAAACAAGAAAGCTATCAAGGCTAGATTGAAGAGAGTTGCATCAAAGAAACCAGCTGTCGCAACGGCCGCAGTGGTAGATAAGCCAAAGGTTGCAGCAAAGCGCGCACCTCGTAAGAAAGAAGCAGCAGCAGAATAACCAATGAGAAACTTAGTTACAGCTTCATGGTGGTGGCATCGTTCGGACTCCGATCGGTTTAAGGCTACGCTGTAACTTTTCTATAAGAAAACTTTGACAAAAGCCCGCTCCGATTTAACCGGGGCGGGTTTTTTATTTGATAAAATTATCCAGAAGGCAAGGCAATATGAAGTATAAATTAGTTACCCATTCAAAGCGACTTTTAGCGGACACGCTCACACCCGTTAATATTTACCTGAAGCTCAGGGATGTATTTTCCGGTAGTATTTTGCTCGAGAGTTCCGATTATCACGGGCACGAGAACAGTCTTTCGTTCATATGCTGTGAACCCATCGCGTCGTTTCAGGTAAAAGACGAGACAATCGAAGTGAGGTATCCCGATCACTCGGTTAATAAAACCAGGATTTCATCCCGTGATCAGGTATTAAAAGGTCTTGATGATTTTCGGCTTTCGTTCGAGACTGACCAAACGCAGCGAAAATACCCGGCGACAGGCCTGTTTGGTTATATGGTTTATGATGCTGTGCGGTATTACGAAGATGTAGAATTGACTTTAACGGACAGACTTGTTCCGGATATCCTTTATAAAGTCTACAGATATGTTATTATAATCGATCATTTTTCAAATGAGCTAACGTTGTTTGAAAATATTCCAGAAGCAATTGCAGCGGAAGAGAATGGAAAGACTAACCTGGAGAAATTAGAGAAAATAATTTATAGTAACCGGTTTTCGACTTTTCCTTTTCAATTAACGCAACATGAAACCTCGAATGTTACGGACGAGGACTTCTTGAAGATGGTTGATGAAGGGATGAAACATTGTTTCAGAGGCGATGTTTTTCAGATTGTCTTATCCAGACGATTTACGACAGAATTCAAAGGTGATGAGTTTAATGTCTATCGAGCCTTGCGGTCAATTAATCCATCACCCTATCTTTTCTATTTTGATTACGGGAGTTTCAAAATATTTGGATCCTCACCCGAAGCGCAGATTCAGATAAAGAATGGTGAAGCAAGTATTTATCCCATTGCCGGAACCTTCAGGAGAACAGGCAATGATCAAGAGGATTCGGAGCTTGCGAAAAAATTGTCCAAGGATGAAAAGGAAAATGCCGAGCATGTGATGTTGGTTGACCTTGCCAGGAATGATCTTAGTCGCGATTCGAGAGATGTGAGGGTCGAAGTGTTTAAAGAAATTCAGTATTATTCACATGTCATTCATCTGGTTTCGAAAGTTTCCGGAAAGTTACAGGATGGCCATTCATCCTTAAAGTTGACGGCGGATACTTTCCCTGCGGGAACGCTTTCGGGAGCCCCCAAGCACATGGCCATGAAGCTTATTAATAAGTATGAGAACATTAATCGCAGTTTCTATGGAGGCGCCATCGGATTTATGGGGTTCAATGGCGACTTCAATCACGCTATTATGATCCGTACTTTTTTAAGCAAAGACAATAAGCTGATTTGTCAGGCAGGTGCCGGGGTTGTTTCCAAATCAGTGCCTGCAAATGAGTTGCAAGAGGTGAATAATAAGCTGGAAGCATTAAGGAAGGCGATTGTGATGGCGGAGACGATTCGATAGCTCAATCTCTTGCCGACGGAATGGGAGAATTTAAAATTAGAACCAACAAAAAATGAAGATACTGGTATTAGATAACTATGATTCGTTTACCTACAATCTCGTGCACATTATACGAGAGCTTGGATTTGAGATGGATATTTTCCGGAACGATAAGATTGATATTACGGATGTGGGGAAGTACGATAAAATCTTGCTGTCGCCTGGGCCTGGAATTCCCAGTGAGGCAGGCATATTGAAGCAAGTCATTGAGGAGTATGGCGCCTCGAAGAGTATTCTTGGCGTGTGTCTCGGACATCAGGCTATTGCAGAAGTTTATGGTGCGTCCTTATTCAATTTACCAAATGTGTTGCACGGTGTAACGTCGAATGTTAAAGTGACTAAGCGTGAGGATAAATTATTTTTTGGGATTCCTGAACGTTTTGATGCAACACATTATCATTCGTGGGCAGTCGTCCCGGAGAGTATCAAGGGAGATCTTGAAATCACTGCCCTCAACAAGGAGGGGCTGGTGATGGCCCTTGCTCATAAAAAGCATGACGTCCGCGGTGTTCAGTTTCATCCGGAATCGGTGATGACTGAGTTTGGGAAGAAGCTGATTGGAAATTGGCTTAGAAAGTAATTTAAAGATGAAAGCTTAAAAGAACAGACATGAGAGAGATATTGGATGAATTAATTGAGCATCGCCCTCTTAGCAAGGAGGTTGCAAAGCAAGTGCTGGTGGAGCTGGCTTCTGGCAAATATAATTCCAGTCAGATGACTGCTTTTATGACCATCTACATGATGCGCGCGATAACCATTGAGGAGCTCCAAGGGTTCAGGGACGCCATGCTTGAACTTTGTATTCCGGTTAATTTTGATTTGCCAGTGATGGATGTGTGCGGGACGGGCGGTGATGGAAAAAACACATTCAATATTTCGACACTTTCTTCTTTTGTCGTGGCGGCTGCCGGCCAGCCGGTAGCAAAGCACGGAAATTATGGTGTCTCTTCGGTGAGTGGATCTTCAAATGTTCTTGAACACTTTGGATATAAATTCACGAATAGTATTCCTGAATTGAAAGAAAGCCTGGAGCGTTCCAATATTTCCTTTATGCATGCGCCGATGTTTCATCCCGCTATGAAAAATATAGCTCCTATCAGAAAGGAGCTTGGAGTAAAAACCTTTTTCAATATGCTGG
>JBBRFP010000358.1:0-2902 GCA_038241465.1 Cytophagales bacterium
GCAACGATTCAATAAGCTCTACGTTGCCAATGGTAACAGACTTGATTTCTATAAGATCAACGAGCAGGGAATTATTTCAGTAAACGATTCAGACAGGGCGTTGAAAATCTCGATGAGAGATGAGTCAGGAAATAAAAGCTATGTCCGGTTTACATTCAAAAGTAATCCTGTTTCAGACAAGATGCTGCTTCAATCGAAAAAAGCAGTGACGATTGAATCAGATATTTCCGGAAACTCACTGATCGTTACTTCACGAATTTGTAATGACTCCGATAAATTAACCTACTTCTCGAATGGTAAACCAACAGAGATCTCTGCCTCCTATTCAGGGATCACTCAGCGGGTTTACCTGATGAACCTCCAAAAATTACAACCTGATTCAGTTACTACTTGTGCAGGAAGTCTTGTATTTAATTTCAAAGATGTAATCCCTTCAGAAACGTCTTATACCTATTACAGCGACTGGACTGAGGTTCAGTTTCCGGAAAATTCACTTTACGATACCTTATTTCTAAATACAAGCCATCGCGTGGAAGATAAGAAGGAGATTTTCGTGATCGGACATCGCACCGTTCCCTTACACAAGCCTGTCCAGATTACCCTGAAGCCTTCAATACTATTAGCGCCAAATAAAAATCTGTCAGTGTATCGTAAGGAAGGGAACAGTTTATTCTATCTGGGGGGAGAATGGACCGGAAATAAAGTAAAGTTTTCAACCCGTGATCTCGGAATGTTTGTCTTCCTGACGGACACTATTGCTCCAATGATCACTCGCGTAAAAATAGATGCCCATTCAGCCCGACTCCGCGTTCGTGATGGACTTTCAGGCATAGCCTATTACGAGGCAAACATTAATGGTGAATGGTTGTTGATGAATTATGATTACAAATCCGGCATTCTACAATCCAATCTGCTTAACACAAAACAATCCTTAAAAGGTGATTTTGAACTTAAAGTAGTTGATCGTGCCGGTAACGAGCGAATCTTTAAACAAAAAATATAATATGTCACTTGCAATTGGTTCCAAAGCACCAGATTTTAAAACTACGGATCAGGACGGTAAAGAAGTTACACTCTCAGGTTTAAAGGGTAAGAAAGTTGTGTTGTACTTCTATCCGAAAGACATGACCCCCGGCTGCACTGCCGAAGCGTGCAGTCTCCGAGACAATTATTCGGCGCTGAAGAAAGCCGGTTACGAAGTGATGGGCATCAGCTCCGACAATGAGAAGATGCATAAGAAGTTTATAGAGAAAGAAAAATTGCCGTTCAGGTTGCTTGCCGATGTTGACAAATCGGTGCATGCCAAATACGGCGCATGGATTGAGAAATCAATGTATGGAAGGAAATATATGGGAACTCAACGGGTGACGTATATCATTGACGAAAATGGAGTTATTCAGGAAGCGATCGAAAAGGTAGATACCAAAAATCACGCGGAGCAAATATTAGGAAGTAAAAGTCCTGCCACCGCCGCGAAAGCAACACAAAAAAAAGCAGCCCCAAAGAAAGTTGCTCCAAAAAAAGTTGCGAAGAAAGTAGTCGTGAAGAAAGCCAAGAAGAAGTAATGGCGCTTCGCGACTGAATGCATTTATCGCCGAGTCGTAGAGAAAAGAAAGGAGTGCAATGCCGTTGCTGGCTTCACCAATTTATTTACTTCAGATCGATCTATCGATAACAACAAATTTATTTTTAATCCGGCAGTGCCCTTGAGACAAGAAACTCATCTGCCACTCTAGATCCATCCCAGGCTTAACGCTATCCAGGGTATCACCGCAAGGGCAACGGTAACCGCAGTCCATATCCATAGCTTCCTGTTTGATTGCGGCATGTGAGGATGATGTTTCCTGCTGCAACGGCCCGCGGATCGACAGGGTTACCATTTTAACGATTCATTAACAATGCTACAGAGAGATTCTCGCGTGATAGAAAGTTCGCATTGGATATATTGATATTCTTCATATCGATAGTGAAGCCAAAAAAAGCATTAGCCACCAACAGCCTGAGCATATGCCAGTAAAATTGAAACATCACTGATGCTTTACAGTACCCCCAAACATTTACATCAACTGGCTAGGTATGGCTCCCGGAGAAGGAAACCCAACTAATCTTCCCTGTTATTACACTGAAGGCTTCACAATCTTAGCGTTGTAGTTTATCTTGGGCTTCCAATCAAACAAAGCCCATGAAAATATTTCCACTTTTGCTCTTGTTAATTCTGTCTTCGCTCGAAGCATCTTCGCAAAAAACGATCACCGGTTTTCCAAAAGAAACGGTTGATGCCCAGCTCAAGCTCGAAGAAAAATTCGACACTTATTTAAAAGCTGCTAATCTCGATCAATGGCTGAAAAGACTTTCTGCCCGCCCACATCATGTTGGCTCGCCCTATGGAAAAGCAGATGCTGAATTCATTCGTGATCAATTCAGAAGCTGGGGCTATGAAGCAGAAATAGAAACGTATAAAATTCTTTTTCCAACACCCAAAGTCAGAATCCTTGAGATGACTGGCCCAACGAAATTCGTGGCCAAAATAAAAGAATCAATATTGAAAGAAGATGGAACGTCGGGACAAACCAGTGAGCAACTTCCTGTTTATAACGCATGGTCGGCCGACGGCGATGTTACGGCTGAGCTGGTCTTTGTAAATTATGGTGTGCCAGATGATTACGAACAGCTTGAGCGATTAGGCATCGATGTTAAAGGCAAGATTGTGATCGCAAAATATGGTGGGTCATGGAGAGGGATCAAACCTAAAGTTGCTCAGGAACATGGAGCAATTGGCTGTCTCATCTATTCTGATCCGAATGAAGATGGCTACAAGCAAGGTGATGTTTATCCGAAAGGTCCCTTCCGTCCAAACGATGGCGCTCAACGTGGTTCAGTAATGGACATGCCGGTTTACCCT
>JBBRFP010000359.1:0-2887 GCA_038241465.1 Cytophagales bacterium
GGTTGAGGGCGAGTCAGCTATTTACAATGATCTTCGTGCTCGTCTTTTTAATGACACCACAAAAGCGATCGCGCTTTACAAAACCAGCCCGGAGTGGATGAAGAAGGTGTGCACCGCTTTTGCTGATGGGATCAATTACTATCTTTTCACTCACCCCGAGGTAAAGCCAAAACTGATCAAACGGTTCCAGCCGTGGATGCCCTTATTATTCAGTGAGGGTAGCATCGGTGGTGACATTGAAACAATTTCGTTGAATGATCTGAAAAGCTTTTACGGAAAAGGTAAACGCGACATCGCTCAAGAGGATGAAGGCGACGGCCTTCAGCCTGAACCGAAGGGCTCAAATGGCTTTGCTATTGCTCCGTCAATTTCTGCCAATGGAAATGCATTATTGTTAATCAATCCGCATACGTCATTTTATTTCAGATCGGAAGTTCATATGAAAAGCACCGAAGGTTTGAATGCTTACGGTGCCGTGACCTGGGGACAATTCTTCATCTATCAGGGCTTTAATGAGCATTGTGGATGGATGCATACCACCAGTCGCGCGGATGTGATCGATAGTTATGGAGAAACAATTGAGAAGAAGGGGAAAGAATTGTTCTACAAGTATGGTAGTACATCGAAACCGGTCATATCAAAGAAGATTGAGATTGCCTATAAAGGTCCAAAGGGCATTACCAAGCTATCATTCATCACATATTTTACCCATCACGGACCGGTTGTCGACAGTGTAGATGGAAAATGGATTGCTGCACGACTAATGAATGAACCAATTAAGGCCTTAACTCAATCCTATCAGCGAACGAAGGCTGGCGGATTTGAGGATTTTAAAACTACGATGTCATTGCGAACCAATTCGTCGAATAACACGGTATTTGCTGATGACAAAGGGAACATCGCATATTGGCACGGAGATTATGTTCCAAGACGCAACCCGAAGTTCGACTGGAATGGTGTTCTCGATGGAGCCAATCCGGAAACAGACTGGAAGGATCTTCATACTGTTGAAGAAATAGTTCACATTTACAATCCGAAAAATGGATGGATCCAAAGTTGCAACTCGTCGCCGTTCACAGCGTCAGGGACAGAGAGTCCGAAAAAGGAAAACTATCCCACATATATGGCACCTGATTTTGAGAACTTCCGGGGCATTCATGCAGTGAAGGTTCTGAAAGATGAAAAGGCCTTTACGATTGACAAGGTTATCACTGCCGCGTATGATTCATATTTACCCGCATTTGAAAAGATAGTTCCATCCTTGATTGCGGCGTATGATGAGCAAGTCATTAAGAGTGACACAGTAAAACTAAAATTATCAGGGCCAATTGAATTGTTGCGTAAATGGGATATGCGATTTAGTGAATCATCTATCGCAACCGCTATTGCGATCTATTGGGCACAGCGCCTGCGGCAGGATGTATCAAAGCGAATGCCTGAATGGCTTGATAATATCAGTGCAGTTGAATTTCTGGAAGCCAAAACATCTTCGATTGAAAAATTGAAGGCGCTCTCAGGCACGCTGGCAGAGTTTCAGCGTGATTTTGGAACGTGGCAGAAGCCTTGGGGAGAGATCAATCGGTTTCAACGACTCACCGGAAAAGCTGAATTCTTATTTGATGATTCTAAGCCAAGCATTGCCGTGCCCTTTACGTCATCCTACTGGGGATCGCTTGCAGCTTTTGGCGCAAGGAAATATTCTGGGTCAAAAAGGATTTATGGTAATGTCGGGAATAGCTTCGTGGCCGTTGTTGAATTCGGAAGGAAAGTAAGAGCCAAATCGATCGTCACCGGTGGCTCGAGCAGTGATCCCTCTTCTATGCATTTCAACGACCAGTCCGCCATGTATGCCCAGGGCAAATTCAAAGATATTTTATTTTACGACGACGACATTAACCAGCATGTAGAACGAAGTTACCACCCCGGTCGGTAGAATACTTTGCACTCTTCTGCCCAACTGGCAGAGAAGGGCCGAGCCTGCTCGCGGCAAAGGCAGGGATGAGGTCGATTTTCAAACTGTCAATTTTCACATTCTCTCATGGATCAACGTAAACACTGGGACAAAATCGGAAGCCGTTACGACCGCGAGATCTTTAACGTATTCAAGAGTGACAAAAACCAGTTACTTGCAAAATATTTTTTAAGGCACTCTAATTCGAATGATGTTGCGATCGATTTTGGGTGTGGAACGGGGAAGGCATTTCCGTATCTATCACCCGCATTCAAATCTGTTTTGGGAATTGATATTTCCTCAGAACTACTGACTACCATCAAATTAAATAAGTATGAGAATGTGACGGTTAAGCGGGCAGACCTTACAAGTAGAAATCTGGTATTTCCACCAGCTGATTTTGTGTTTTGTTGTAATGTAATCATGTTGCCGGAAGTGGCGAAAAATATAGCTATCATTCAAAACATCCATAAGGCACTTGTTCCTAACGGTGATGCGATCATCGTTCTTCCTTCACTGGAATCTGTCATGTATTCCTCTTGGCAATTGATCGAATTGTACAAAAGGAAGGGTATAAAACCCGAGAAAATTCCATCTTCTGAATTCAGCTATTATAAAGGCTTGCGGGATATTCTCCAGGGAATTATCTACATTGACAAAGTCCCAACAAAGCACTATTCGGAATCTGAAATAAAAGTGATCTTTGGCAACGCAGGACTTATAATCACGGCTATTGAAAAACTAGAATATAAGTGGGATACGGAGTTTGAAGCGCCACCAAGATGGATGAAGGCTCCGTTCCCGTGGGATTGGCTCGTCGAGTGTAAAAAAATTAATTAAGAGTTGGCATTAAAAGTTTACGATCTGGTTCGATGCTGTTACCTAATTAAATAGCGCTGCTACATGAATTTGTACGATCTTTGCCAACTGTTAAAT
>JBBRFP010000360.1:0-2851 GCA_038241465.1 Cytophagales bacterium
CACCCCGATAGAAGAAAATTAGTTGCTTTTGGGCAACTGCGGAAGACGACCAAATCACCAGGGCAATTTGAAAAACTAAGATGCTGAGATGTCGACGAGTAAAGATGTGAACGAAGCGAGGACCAAACGTCAACACTTTAATGCATTCACACGTTGACACGTCAAAAAGAATACATCCAGCCAAAAGGATCTGGTTTTAATCCGCGTTTTATCGCATCGAGCTCTGCTAGAACCTTGTTTGAAAATTTTCTTGTTTCCACAGGGGGCAGGTAATGATTCTTTCCTTCGTATCCGACCAGCTCAATGTGCGCAATGGTTGCAGCCGTGCCCGCACCGAAGGCTTCTTTAACTCTGCCGCTTTCGAGACCATCTACAAGTTCTTTCACTGAAATTTTTCGCTCTTCCACTTTCATTCCCCAATGACGGGCCAATGTAAGAACACTATCGCGTGTAATGCCACGAAGAATAGAGTCTCCAAGCTCAGGCGTTACCAAGGTATCATCGAAAACGAACATCACATTCATCGTTCCTGATTCTTCGATATACTTATGTTCACGTCCGTCGGTCCAGATCAATTGATGATAGCCTTGATCCTGAGCCAGCTTCGCGGGGTACAATGAACTTCCATAATTACCGCCCGCTTTTGCAAAGCCTGTTCCACCTTCAACGGCGCGTGTATAATGTGTCTCAATTTTTACTTTCACCGGCGTAGAATAATATGGCCCCACCGGGGAATTAATGATCATAAATGTAAAATCCTGAGAAGGTCGTATCCCGATGTATTCATCTGCAGAGAACATGAATGGGCGTATGTAAAGAGAACTTCCTTCAATACCCGGGATCCAATCGCGATCGATATCCAGTAGTGAATGAATGCCTTCCATAAAAATATCTTCAGGAAGATAAGGCATGCACATTCTGTCGGCAGAAATATTCATTCGTTTCCAGTTGTCCAAAGGACGGAATACCAATGCTTCATCTTGATTATTCTTATACGCTTTTAATCCCTCAAAGATGGATTGACCGTAATGAATGGCTGGAGTAGCAGGGCTCACAAGCATGTGGCCATAAGGCACTATTCGACAATTTCCCCAATCTCCCTTACGATAATCCGCAAGGAACATGTGGTCCGCAAAGACTTTTCCGAAAGGAAGATCATTAAAATTAACTTCCTTGATTCTTGACTTATCTGCTTTCTTAACGTCGATTTTGAGAGTTTCCACCATGTTGAATTGTGATTAAAGAAGCAAGATAATCGATATTTCAGAGTCAGGCTAACAGATGTTAGGAAATTTAAATGCTACCTTAATTTGTTTAGCAAAATACCTTTCATAGAATCACTTTCTTCATGCAAATGCACCGTTCTACCATTGCATAGTGACCATAATTTGGGATGATCTCAAAGCCATTTTTCAAATACAAGCGAACGGCCTCCGGCTGTAGCGTCCCAGTCTCCAGTATACAGGAAGAAAATTCCAAGGCACGGGCCCAATTTTCCAATTCTCTCAATACAGTAGAAGCTATGCCTGCACTTCGATACTCCGGTTTAACAAACATTCTTTTAACCTCTGCCACGTTAGGCTCATACGTTCTAATGGCTCCGCAGCCTGACGGAATGTTATCCCTGTAGGCTACAACAACATACTTCAAAGTATTGGTCTTGTTGAATTGATTAAAGAAAGTTTGCTGATCACCATAGCGTTGCAAAAGTTCATGATCGAGCAGTTTTACCAACGAAATAAAATCTTTATTGAGGGCGTCGGTGCGTACGATGTGGTCGATGACGGATTTCACGTTCAGTTACAATATGCCCTCATCATATTATCAACGCTGTTGTCGCCCATCGATTTCGCTTTTCTCAAATCGCTGCAGGGGTCGGCCACGAGATTTGCAGGAATGGTATTACTTTTTCTGGTACGTGTAAAAATATAAATTTTTGCAAAACCTCTTAACGCGTATGCCTCCCGCAGATCGGGCTTTAGTTGAATCGCTCTGTCATAATCTTTCACACAAGCGGCGAGGTCAGCGGTTTCCACCGACCCTCGTGCGTGTCCACGGTCATAGTAGTGCATCGCATTATTGGGATTGAGCTCGATTCGCTTCGTAAGGTCAGCAAGCGCCCCCTTGATGTCTCCCAAATTCATTTTCAATGTAGCTCTCATTTTCAGAAAATCCTGGTTGGCAGGCTCGATTCGGATCATTTGATCATAATCTCTTAGTGCCATCGTGGGATTCTGCTGGTTGTTATAAATCATAGAACGTGAAAAGTATGCGCTGGTATAGTTTGGGTATTTGGCCAACAGATCATTCAATGTTTTCAGCGAGAGGTTCATGTCGCCTTTCATCATTGCATCTTGACTTTTCTTATAAAGATCATCCTGCCCGAAACAAAGCTGAGCAAAAAACATCAGGAGAATGCCAACTATAATTTTCATAAATTACTTAACTGCTTCTAGTTTAACATTTTGATTGCCTTCCACATTTCTTCCGCCACCAACTGATTGCCAGCATCATTCAAATGAACACGGTCGCTAGTCAGGATACCTGATTCATTGTTTTCAGGATTGTTTTTAAGATTATAATCAAGAAAAGCTTTTCTCAAATCTATCAACGGCAAACTGCTTTTAACCGCCAGTGATCGGATAATTGCACTGTAGCGATTCAAATCACCGTCAAGTTCGTTACTGGAATCAGTGCGCTCCCCTATCACTGCGGGTGTACAAAGAATGACCTTAATATTCTTTGCCTGTAGCCTGGTGATGATTGTTGCATAGAATTTTTCGAACTTATCAGGATCCGTGCCAGTGCCATAGGAACGTTTGTGCCATACATCGTTTACACCAATGTAAAT
>JBBRFP010000361.1:0-2851 GCA_038241465.1 Cytophagales bacterium
AGTAGTAGGCACCGATCGTGTCGGGTTAATCAACGACGTGTCAAAAATTATTTCAGAAGAATTGAAAGTAAACATGAGTTCTATTTCCTTTCGAACCTAGAATGGAATTTTAGAGGGCGAGATCATGATGTATGTGAATGATAACCGTCATCTGGATTTGATGATCATCAAACTGGAGAAAGTGGAGGGTGTTGTGAAAGTAGCCCGGTTCGATTCGGCGACTATTAATCGGCAACATTAAAATTGCGATTTTTTCTCATTTCCATGCAACCCTGGCACCAAGAAAATTCTCCCCGGCGACTGAATCTTTGGCAACTGTATTAGGGAAGTTCCCAACTGCTTTTACAATTTCTCAACTTTTCCTTCTAATTCCGTGTTTTTCATTTGATGCTTGCCGCTGTTAGTGTTTTTCATCCACAGCATATCGGAATCATTAGCCAAAAACTATATTTACACCTGCATATGTCGTTGAACCCAAAACTCTACGAAGAGGTAAAAAAGATCTTCGTTGCCTACCTGGAAAACAAAGACCTCCGGAAAACCCCGGAACGCTACGCCATACTTGAAGAAATTTATTCGCTGGGCGGCCACTTTGATGTGGAATCGCTCTACGTGAATATGAAAAACAAAAATTACCGGGTGAGCAGGGCCACGGTTTATAATACCCTCGACCTGCTGGTTCAGTGCGACCTTGTCACAAAGCATCAGTTTGGCCAAAATCAGGCTCAATATGAAAAGTCCTATGGGTCGCGTCAGCATGATCATCTTATTTGCACAGATTGTCACAGTGTGCTGGAATTCTGCGATCCCCGAATTCAAACCATTCAGAAAACAGTAGGAGAAGTGTTGGAATTTAATGTCGTCCATCATTCACTGATTCTATACGCCAGTTGTATGAAACCAAATTGCGAAAAACGTAAGCCATGAATTTTGCACAAGAAATAAAGTCGAATGCTCTTATTCTCCGCATTTCCGGTGACCTGATCGGCGAAGATGCCGGGACGCAACTTGTAAGTGCTGTGAACGAAGCGGTTGGTCACAAAGTAATGACCTGTATCATTGACATCTCGGCACTGCGGTACATTAATAGCAGTGGAATAGGCGTTCTGATAACGATCCTTACAAAATTCAGAAATAAAGGGGGAGAGGTATATTTGATGAATCCTTCTGAAAGCGTGAAAAAACTTCTGGTGATCACCAAGCTGAACGCAATTTTTCAGGTGGTAAAAACGGAGGAGGAAGCGTTGCAACACAATAAAAAATAGTTTGATATAAGATTTTTAAGACAGCATAGATGAAAGTTGACGTACTGCTTGGCCTTCAATGGGGCGACGAAGGAAAGGGAAAGATTGTAGATGTACTTGCCCCCGGGTATGATGTAGTAGCACGTTTTCAGGGCGGACCCAATGCGGGACACACGCTGGAGTTTGACGGTATAAAGCATGTTTTGCATCAGATTCCGTCCGGAATATTTCGCGATAAAACGCGTAATGTGATTGGAAACGGTGTGGTCCTGGATCCTATTGTATTTAGAACAGAGATTGAAAAGCTTCAAAAGTTCAATCTGAACGTGAAGGCAAATCTTTTTATTTCCAAGAAAGCCACGCTCATTATTCCTACACATCGTTTATTGGATCAGGCACAGGAAAAAGCAAAAGGCGTTGATAAAATCGGATCAACTCTCAAAGGAATTGGTCCGTCGTATCAGGATAAGATTGGAAGACAGGGTTTGAGGGTCGGCGATGTATTATCGCCAAACTTCAGTGCCAAACTGAAGAAGTTGGTGGACGTTCATCTTGAGATACTGAAGGGGCATGATATTGTTTTTAACTGGCCTGAGTTGGAGCTGCAATTTTTGGAAGCCGTTTCTTTCTTAAAAGAATTCATGCTCATTGATAGCGAGTATTTTCTAAACCAGGAATTGAAAGCGGGTTCTTCCATCTTGGCTGAAGGTGCTCAAGGATCGTTGTTGGATATTGATTTCGGAAGCTATCCTTTTGTGACAAGCTCAAGCACCGTATCAGCAGGGGCCTGCACAGGATTGGGAGTTGCGCCAAGTCGGATCGGTGAGGTGTTTGGAATTTTTAAAGCCTACAGTACGCGGGTTGGTAGTGGACCGTTTCCTACGGAGCTTATTGATGAAGATGGTGAGGCTATGCGTAAAGAAGGGAATGAATTTGGCTCCACCACCGGTCGGCCACGCAGGTGTGGATGGATCGATCTGCCGGCGCTGAAATATTCCATCATGATCAATGGAGTGACTCAGTTGCTGATGATGAAAGCGGATGTGTTGAGTATTTTTCGCGAGATTAAGATATGTACGCATTATAAGTTGGGTGATGGGAGTATCACCGATCAGGTGCCGTATGAGCAGATCAATGAGAATATCACGCCTGTGTATGAAGTGGTAAAAGGCTGGCATTGTACATTGAAAAAGCTTGTGGAGGCTGATTTGCCGATCGAATTGAAAAATTATGTAGAATTTCTTGAAAAAAAGCTGGAGGTACCTATCTCATTGATTTCCACGGGTCCAGACCGTACAGAAACCATCCACCGGTTCAAAAAATAGGCTTCTTTTACAAAATCTTCGATCTGATTATTGCGTATCAGCTTTAGACTGCTACCTTTGCGTTCCCGTTTGAAAGAAAGGGCCAAATGGCACTGGAAACGGGGAAGTAAGAGAGTCAGTTGTAATGACAGCAGGCTTTAACGAATACTGAATCTTAAACTTAAAAAGCGGTGAGCTTTGATAGTTGTACTTGGAGAGAAGCCGTGAGGTGGAAGCTGGGGGATTAGGTTTAAAGTTCTTTGAATAGATAGAGATTGATAGCGGACCTGTTGTGCATCGATA
>JBBRFP010000362.1:0-2812 GCA_038241465.1 Cytophagales bacterium
CAAGAGGCGTAGATGATCAGCCAGTTCTTTGGCAGGTAAGCGATATTAGCGCTCAGATCATGGTATTCAGGTGTACGATCGGTATTGAATCGCTCGTTGTTTGGATTGTAATAAGGTCTTCCGCTACCATAGGAATAGGTGAACCCAACCTGTGACTTGATCGGCATAATGAAATGCTTATAAACCAATGAGAAATTATGCTTCGAGGCAAAGCTCGGGGTCGCAGCGATTGGAAAATTCAGGTAATCACGTTGTGTGTCAAGGAAAGAATACGAAACCCAGTAATCAACATTGCGGATACTTTTATTGTCACGCCAGAATAATTCAATTCCTTTTGCATATCCGGATCCCTGGTTGTTGAGCAACGTGCCATCCGCGTTGACAAACTTTACCAGGTCTGCATATTTTTTATAATAGGTCTCAACGCGGAACGTGCGGTTGTTATGGATGATCTGGTAATTGAGAATAAAATGCTCAGCGCGTTCGCTGTTAAGACTATTATCGACTCGCAGATATTGATTTTTTGCCGACTGCCTGAATATTCCATACGCAAAGGAGAATTGTCCTTGTTTTCCAGGACGATAAGCGAGGGAGATACGAGGATCCACCGCTGCTTTTCCGAGCAGTGAATTGCCTTCAAGACGCGCTCCTCCTTTGGCTACAAAATTTTTACTGGCAAATGCTTCTACTTCAACAAAAGAAGCGCCGATGACTTCAGTAAAACTGGCCGCCTGATTTTGTGATGATTGCTCATATGCCCTTGATGCACGATAGTCCCTGGAGATCATTTCAACTCCCATTCTCAATTCCACTCTGTCGGATACCGTGTTTTCCAGAATAAATTTTGAATGAAGTCCCTTCTCAATTTCTGTTGCAGGTGAGCCATCAAATTTGGCTGCATTCTGGTTGTAGCTATACGCAAGTCCTCCACGCATCGACCACTTGTCATTGATCGGCTGCTGATAGGCCAGACTTGAGTAACCGTATTTATTATCGAGATCCATTCGCTGCCTTAGTAGAGGCTGCGCGATGTCATGATTATACATTGCAAAATTTGTACTGTTGAAGTTCCCAAAAAATTTCAGCAGGCCGGCTTTACCGACTTGGGTACGATAAGCAGTAGTTCCCTGGATAGAAACCGGCGCATCAATCCAGTCAACTTCCTGACCGAGCAGCGAATAGTATGGCCTGATATTCGTGTACTGAATTTTTCCAGTCACCGACGATCGATCCCATGCTTGCGTTTGCTAGACATCAACTACATCAGATAAGATTCCGTTATCAGTCTGATTCATTTGGGACCTGTAATTGGAATTCATATTAATAGCAGATGAAATTGCCTGACCATATTCCGCAGAGTAACCGCCCGTGCTGAAGCTCGTGCCCTTGAACATGAATGGTAAAAATCTTCCGCGTGCCGGCGTGCTGGGTGCAGAGGGTCCGTATGCATCGAGCACGACCATTCCATCGATGAACGTGCGCGTTTCATTGCTATCGCCACCCCGGACAAACAACCGGCCACTCTCTCCTACTTTCGTTGTACCGGGCAATGTGTTTAATGCGCCAGCAATATCAGCGGTTGCTCCTGCCGTCGTTGCAATGTCAACATCCTTTAAGATCGTCCTGCGCTTTTCGTCGCCTGCTGTAAATGAACCAGCGGAGATCGTCACAGCGTCAAGCTGATTGATTTCCTCTTTAAGGGTGATCGTGAGATGAACTGCATTGCCTGTTAGCTCAACGGTTTGTTGAGCATTCTTATAACCTATAAAAGTGGAGATCAATGTCTTCGTTCCTGTTTCAGAGGTTATGAATCTGAAGGTTCCTTCAGAAGACGAACTCGTGCCGTCGTAGGAATCTTTAATGGATACATTCGCCCCCGGGATTCCTCGCCCTTTTCATCAACGACTTTACCTGAAATGGTCGTCTGCGAAACGCCAGGTGAAAGAATGCAAAAAAGAAATAGTGAAAGAATAGTGGCTCGTGGAATCGTGTTCATAATTCAGTTTTCTTGCTGATTACACGATAAAAGTGGTACCGGAAGCGGAGGTTTACGAATAAGACTTACTGAGTTGTAGTATGGGATGGATGAAGTGAGGAATAATCTTACTACTGCTCCTAGCCGGTAGCGACGACAACTAAGCCCAGCAAATACCATCCGGACGTAAATAGACCGCCACGGATTACACTGATATTCACGGATCCATCCGGCAGAAAATGGAATGAAGCGGATGCAGCAAGCTGCGAGTGCGGCTAAAAAATCAAACGCTGATGTATCAGTGTTGACTGTCCAAAATTAATCATCAGTCCGATTCTACAACCTGAAACTTTAAGATTATTTAATGATTGAGTTATATCGTGCTTGTCGACGGTATTATTTACAGCCTTTGCTTCAAGGATTATCTTATTAAAAACTATAAAATCAGCAAAAAATTTATGACAAAGTGTAATTCCTTTATAGTGAACTGAATATTCTTTCTCTCTTTTGTATTCAATATTTTTCGTTTGAAATTCAATTTCTAATGCATCTTTATACACTATCTCAGAAAATCCATGGCCAAGTATGCGATGGACTTCCATACAAATTCCTATAATTTGAAACGTTTCTTTTTCGTACAGCATCTTCCCTTTTTGGTTCAAAAAAAGCATTCTTGATTATCACAACCCAAACGGTAACTGACTGTTTTCCTGACGAATGCAGCTTGCTGCCAATCCGTGGTAATTAATCATTGGCTAAGACTTTTTTATGTTTCTATCCGTGAACATTCGTGAAATCCGTGGCAAAAAAGAAACGAAGTCTAAGTGGGGCGACAAT
>JBBRFP010000363.1:0-2795 GCA_038241465.1 Cytophagales bacterium
CCCATCAACATTCAGGACTACACCTACGACCTTCCCCAGGAAAGAATTGCGGACTATCCTTTGGCCAAACGTGATGAATCCAAACTACTGGTCTATGATAAGGGTGAAATAACGCATCGTATTTTTTCACAACTACCTGATATTCTTTCCGATAAGTCTACTCTGTTCTTTAATGACACAAAGGTTATCCCCGCCAGATTTTTCTTTGAAAAAGATACCGGAGCCGTCATAGAGGTGTTTCTTCTTGAGCCACTCTCGCCTTTCACCCTACTTTCCGATGCGCTCGGAACTTCTCATACAACTGAGTGGAAGTGCGCAGTCGGAAACTTGAAGAAATGGAATGAATCCGTGCCCCTGAAAAAAGTAATAGGAAACATAACTCTTGGGGCGCGACTGATTGATCGCCAAAACGGTCGTGTAGAATTTAGTTGGTATCCGGCTGAATTGTCCTTTGCTGAAATACTTCAAGCTGCTGGAGCGATGCCACTGCCGCCATATATCAAGCGTTCTGCCGATAAAACTGATATCGAACGTTATCAAACTATTTATTCAAACGCTGAAGGCGCGGTAGCGGCGCCTACCGCCGGGCTTCACTTTACCGATCAAGTAATGGAGAATCTGAATTCCCGCGGCATTATTACCGATTTTCTGACATTACACGTAGGTGCAGGGACTTTTTTGCCTGTGAAGGTTGAGAACGCCGTCGATCATAACATGCACACCGAACAGATCATCATCTCCCTGTCAAATCTTGAGAATATGTTAATCCATGGCCGACAGATAATCCCTATCGGAACCACCGCGATGCGAACTCTTGAAAGTACCTATTGGTTTGGAGCCAGATTACTGAGGGAAGGTAATTCACCTTTTATAATTGAAAAGCTTGATCCTTATCACGGAAAATGGGGAACTCCGACCACGGAGGAGTCATTAAATGCGGTCGTGCATCATATGAAAGAACTGGGGGTTGAGCGGCTTGCCGGTCAGACATCCATATTCATTTTTCCAGGCTATAAATTCAACATCTGCAAAGGCATTGTCACAAATTTCCACCAGCCGGCCTCCACCCTTTTACTCCTCATCGCCGCCTTGATCGGGCCAAAATGGAAAAAAGTTTATGACGAAGCAGCTAAAAACGGGTACCGGTTTCTAAGTTATGGTGATAGTTCGCTACTGCTTCCATAGGTATTTTGATTTCAATACAGCGTTAGAATTATTGTCTTTTTTTCGGGCCAGAACGGCTTTTTCAAACCTTTACGAACTAAAAAAATCATACCAAGAGCGCGACATAATCGACAGATGCTTAAAGTAAAATTCGTCATTAGAAGCTAACTAGCTATTGATCAGGTCTTCCAGAGATAACATTGAAATAATGCCCTTAATAGGAAATTTCGATGAATTGTATGATATTTCCCTGTCGACTGTAAAACTCCCTTAACCTATGCAAGAGCGACTGACGAAATTTTTAGGTGTTGAGCCCAACGAAACAGGACCTGTTTCGCTATTGCTTGCCATCTCCTTCTTTATGGGTTTATTCATTGCGACCGTTGCAGTCGCAGCCCAGACGCTTTTCCTAACCCACTATGATGAACAGAAAAACCTTCCAATGGCACTTGTTATTGGCGGAGGATTTGGTTTCATAGCTACCGGGTTATTCAATATTCTAATGGGACGTATTCCATTCAGAACGCTGGCAGTATTTTTCCTTTTATTGATTATTGGTGCAACAGCCTTTCTGGAGTTTGGAAAAGCTTATGTGACGGATGAAAATTCACTTTATTATATAGGTTTCACGCTTATACTTCCGTTTATATTCGTAAGCCAGCTGGTTTTCTGGGGCGCTTTCAACCGGATTTTCACCTTACGCCAGCAAAAACGAGTTATTGGTAGCGTGGATGTGGGTATGGACATAGCACAGATCATTGCCTTTTTCACTATTCCTATCATGTTGAATTTCGGTGTAGCAGTAGAATCACTCTTCACCATAGGGCTCTTCAGTCTCGTGGTCTTTCTGATCTTATTTATAGTCCTCGCCAATAAATATCTTCATAGAAGATCGGCCGAATCCACTATGGGCATTCTTAACGAGAAGGATAACAAGAAGATGACCATCGGACAGTTCATTAATTACAAGTACGTAATGCTGCTCGCGGCATTTGTAATTATCTCATTTACGTCCCTTCGATTCATTGACTATTCTTTTTATAATATAGCAACCGCCCAGTTCAACAACACAGATCTTCCTTACTTCCTGAGTTTCTTTGAAGCAACGGTGGTCATCCTCGGATTTATGTTTGCAACATTTGCTACGGACAGGATTCAGGAAGAGTATGGATTACGTATTTCTTTGATCCTTAATCCCTTGCTGCTTATCATTTTTACAATTTTTGCGCTAGCGGCAGGTTTCTTTTTTGGATACGACTCAACCGAAAGCGGCGGAACCGGTACTGTGGTTTACTTCTTTCTCATGATCTCCATGAGTAAGCTTTTTGTAAATATGTTGCGTGATTCGCTTGACTCCCCTGTATTCAAGTTTTATTATGTTCCTATCGACAAGTCGATAAAGCTTGACGCTCAAACGAAGATCGAAGGTATAGTAACAGCAGCTGCAACAATGATCGCCGGGGGTCTCATTGTATTGATTAACTCGTTCAAAATATTCGATTTGTTATCCATTACTTTATTTACCCTGCCATTGCTAGTTATATGGTATTTCGTTACTAATAAAATGTATCATGGCTACAGGGAGACCCTTCAGAATTCCCTTCATCGCAATCGTTCATCGGTAGAAGGTC
>JBBRFP010000364.1:0-2775 GCA_038241465.1 Cytophagales bacterium
GTTATTGTAAGCCGACGTTCCAAGAGAGTGCTTGACCTTTGTGTCTACTAATAAAATAGAGTGATCACGGGGCTGGAAAGACAATACTTCGTGGGTAAGGTTTTTGCAATCCAGGTGGATCACGGAGTTCTTCTCGCCAAACATGCACGCATACTGATCCATGATGCCGCAGTTGACCCCCACAAATTCATGCTCAGCATACTGTGCCATTTTCGCGATCGTAAGAGCATCGAGCTTCGTTTCAAAAAGGTCATTCAATGCAAAACCAAATCCACAGCAAAGTGCTGCAGAAGAAGACATCCCCGCTCCTGCTGGAATATTGCCACCGAAGACACAATCCACTCCACTTTTTAAGATCCCCTTTCGCTGAAAAGCATCGAGCATACCCATAAGGTAATTGATCCATGCTTCGCCGGGATTAAGCTCATGTAGTGAGAAAGAAACCCCCTCCTTAAAGTCATCCGCGTAGATATTACACTTCTCATTCCCGCTTTCGCGAATAGCAAAGACAAAGTGCTTGTCGATCGCCGCGGGCATAACAAATCCATCATTGTAGTCGACATGCTCCCCGATGATGTTGACGCGTGCTGGCGCCACATAAAGTGCCGGCTTCTTTTGAAAGAAGTTGATGAAGTCTTTTTCGATCTTGTCTTTCAATTTTGAACTCATGCTATAGAGAAAATTTGATTATGGTTTTTTCAAGCTCCACCCCAAACTTCCAAGCACCACTAATAACAAAATCCAGCTTGACGCAATAGTTATCTTGTTACCAATGACATACGGCTTTGGTTGAAATCTGAACTCGATCAAATGCTTGCCGGCAGGAACCTCCAGTGCGCGCAGCACGTAATCCGCACGAAGAATGGAAACTTCATTTCCATCGATCGTAGCCTGCCATCCTTTCGGGTAGTAAATCTCCGAAAATACAGCAACACCATTGGATGATGACTGAGACTCATACGTTAATTGATTCGGCTTATTCACCGTCAACTTGATCGCAGCAGTGCTATCTGCTTTCAAAATTGCAGCTACTTTAAATTTGGATTCATCGACCACGGCGGTCTCGCGGGTATTAACTTCTCCTGTCTTCTTTAATTCTTCTGTTGGGGATTTCACCCCTACCACTTCATTCACAAACCATGCAGGCCCGTTGGCGGCATCATTTGGTATAATGCTGATGGCATCGGGACCATACACAATGTATTTTGTATTCAACATGTCAAGCACACCATACTTTGAGAAATTAAGTTTACCTGACTGTGCATCATTGATCAACTCCTGGGTTTCACGCGAAATACATGAATCATAGAGATCCTGATAGCGCCTGATCTTCGCGCCATGATATCCATTGAGCGAATTATGGAAGTATGAACTCCTCGCGCTATTGCTAAATGACTCCTCCGGCGATATATTATAAACGCGATAATAGGTTTTATCCCTTAGAATTGCTTCGTCTGCAGCCGTGGCAGCGAAACCCGCATCACTCCTTTTACGCTTGTAATTGTCTTTAGTGAAATAACGCTTATCAACGATAGAAACATCCAGCGTGATCATGAGGATGGTGAATGCAAAGAATGCGATCGGTAATTTCTTTTGAATATTAAAATAAAGAAGAATGAAGATCGAAGCAATGAATGCCAATGAACGAAAAGCATCAGCCCTCAGTAAACTAACCCGGTCCAACTGTAATGCATGCTGAAACCAACCCGGCAATTGTGACTCACCTGTTTTTATTGCAGTGATCATTCCCGCAAAGGCAAAAAGAAATAAGCACAAACCTCCCGTGGCAATCGCTGCGATAATCAGTTTTGATTTGGCATGCTTGTTCAGCTCTGAGTTCAGAAATTTTTCAAGACCCAGCATGCCCAGCAGTGGCATCGCAAAAAGAATAATCACCAGTCCAAAGCTGAACGACCTGAACATATGGTATCCAGGGAAGTAGTCGAACATGAAATAATTAAATGTTGAGAAGCTATCTCCCCAGCTCAACATCAGACTCAGCACGCTCAAGGGCACAAGCCAATAAACATATTTCCGTTCAGCAAAGAGAATTCCTAAAACAAATAGAAACACAACGATCGCTCCCGCATAGTACGGACCAACAGTGAAAGATTGCGGACCCCAATAGGCACGGGAGTAGTTCGCCAACTGATTTGCCAATTCATTGTCACCTGAATTCACCAATGCTTTATACGATTCGCTTTCCTGATCCTGAACGAACGCAGTCAAGCTACTTCCGCCATAGATCTGCGGTATCAACAACGTCATAGGCTCCCAGATACCATAGTTATACGCAAATGCATATTCCTTTGATAAGCCATTATCCGATTCAGTTTGTCCCGGTTTTTGTAATTCCGATGAGCCTCGAATCGAGTAACGTGAATATTCTGTGATTGCCCAGAACTGTCCAAAGAAGGTTGCAGCCGCAATCAGAGCAGCCGGAACAAGAATAGCCAGTGTTGTAAAAAAATCTTTCAACTGCTTTTCGCGATAAGCGATGATCAACTGAACAACACCATATCCGACAACGATCAATATCAAATAATAGGTGATCTGCATGTGATTCTCACGCAACTGAAAGGCAAGCCCTGCGGCGGTTACACCAAATCCTAAAATTCTCTTCCCGGAAAACGCAAGGTGAATCCCGGCTATTACCAACGGCATAAATGCAATCGCTCCGATTCGTGCGTTATGTCCTGCAGATAAGCCGATGATCATGTAGGATGACAATCCAAATGCAAGCGCACCGGCAATCGCGAGGTAGGGCCTCACTCG
>JBBRFP010000365.1:0-2751 GCA_038241465.1 Cytophagales bacterium
ATAAGATACACCCTTTATGGCTGGCGATACATACGCCTCAATTAACTTCGATGCGTCACCTCGTTCAGCTTGCAAGAATTTTGCAAAATCCGCTTCACTGGTATTTTGTGCACTTAGGGATGTTGTGAGTAACATAACCGATGCAGCAAAGACTAATTTCAGGTTAACAGTATTTTTCATAGTATAAATTTGATTTTTCTTGGAAAAACGAGAATTGAGGGTTTATTAAAGGAAAGATACAAAACTGAAAATTAACCTGAAAGTGTATCACGAGAGTTAAATGAAAGGTTCTGGGTCTAGTTCCTACTTGTGAGACTTCCGATCCAAAGTATATCTTTACCAGTTAATGATGGTAACCCTCTATAATCTTGGAATCTCACTTCTCCGGATACTGTATTGGATAGCTTCATGGTTCAATCCAAAGGCAAAAGCTTTTCGAAAAGGACGTCTTCAGCAAAAGGAAATTCTAAAAAAAGCTTTTTCACGAAACACGTCCGATCAGTGGGTATGGATTCATTGTGCATCGTTGGGTGAATTTGAACAAGGACGACCAGTGATTGAGGCGCTAAAACGCTCAACGCCATCCGCGAAGGTTCTGCTTACTTTTTTTTCTCCATCTGGCTATGAAGTAAGAAAAGATTATGAGTTGGCAGATGAAGTTTTCTATCTGCCTTGGGATACGCGCAGTAATGCTAAATGGTTTGCACACAATGTAAGGCCATCACTCGTAATATTTGTGAAGTATGAATTCTGGTACCACTATTCAGCCGAATTACACAAGCGAAAAATTCCATTGATCTCTATTTCTTCAATCTTTCGTAAGGATCAGATATTCTTTCAGCCTTACGGATCGCTTTTTAGAAAATTGCTGGGAAATTTTGATCATTTCTTTGTTCAAAACGAAGAGTCCTTAACGCTGCTCGCTTCTTTAAATATCAACAACGCAACAAAAAGCGGAGACACCCGATTTGACAGAGTTCAGCAAATCACGCAGCAGGCCACCGAGATCCCACTCGCAAAACAATTTAAAGACGAACAAAAACTAATGGTCATTGGCAGTGCATGGCCGGATGATATGGAAGTTTTGATCCCGTTTATTAACGAAAATAAGAACAGATTAAAATTTATCATTGCGCCGCATGAGATCACGGAAGAATTCATAACTTCTATTGAGAAATCAATTGACGGTAAGTCAATACGTTATTCAAAGCCAGGCGATGCACCACAGGATTCCCCCGTATTGATCATTGACAATATCGGAATGCTTTCAACCTTATATTCCTATGGTGAATTTGCATTTGTGGGAGGCGCTTTTGGAGATGGGCTTCATAATATCCTGGAGGCAGCCTGCTATGGAATCCCAATCTTTTTTGGCAATAAAAAATATCAAAAGTATCAGGAGGCTGTTGATCTCGTACTTCGCGGGGGTGCTTTTGATGTTGCCGACTTCAACGATCTCAAATCGAAGTACGAGCTGATGAGCAACCATCCAGAGACATTTCTACTGGCATGCGAAGTGACGCGCCAATATATTTTGGAAAATCTTGGTGCGACAACACGCATTATTAATTACAGCAAAAAATACCTGGAGTAATGGAAGGACGCGTTATAAAATCTACCGGGTCCTGGTATGAAGTATTGGGATCAGACTCCAAGCGATATAATTGCCGTTTGCAAGGCAAGTTCAGACTGGATGAAAGTAAGGAATCAAACCCCGTAGCGGTTGGAGATCGTGTGGAATTATTAATCGACAACGATGACGCATCGATTATAGAAATAAAACCACGAAGCAATCATATTTTACGGCAGTCGGTAAAGAAAGCCAGCCACAGCCAGGTGCTGGCTGCGAACGTCGATCAGGTAGTTTTAATTGCCACACTTCGTCAGCCGCGTACTTCGCTTGGGTTCATAGACCGGTTTTTAGTAAGTGCTGAATCATTCCGGATTCCTCAAATACTTGTATTCAATAAAAGAGATCTTTTCGGATCGAAAGAAAAAGAAATTGCCAATCAGTTGAAGGCGCTCTACGAATCAATAGGCGTAACAACATGCCTTATATCCGCCACGAACGCTGAAGATGTTGCTGGATTAAAAAAGATGTTAAACAAAAGAACAACGCTTGTTGCTGGACATTCCGGTGTAGGCAAATCGACGTTACTAAATCACCTGTCCCCGGAATTAAACCAAGATGTAAGTGAAGTTTCAGAATTTACTAATAAAGGTACTCACACAACGACCTTTGCCGAAATGTTCATGATTGATAAAGACACCTTTGTAATTGATACACCTGGCGTGAAAGAGTGGGGATTGGTAGAAATGAATCAGCAGGAAATCTCCGATTATTTTCCAGAAATGCGTGAACTTCGCCTGGAATGCAAATTCGGCTCGCGCTGCCTGCACCTGACAGAGCCTAATTGTATGATCCGCAAAGCAGTAGAAGATGGGACGATTGCAGTGAATCGATATTCGAGTTATGTGAGTATGGTAATGGGGGAAGATAATAGGAAGTAGGTCACGCATTAACTGTTAACCGTTACTTCGTCCATCGAAGACATTACTTACCATTAACACTTCCCTTATACCCGCCGGAGCAGGGACCAATAATCCTTTGCAAGCCTCAGCTCACCAAGCTTTAATGCCTGTCTAAATTCGTAATGAATACGCTTCCGCAGCGCATCATTCTCACCTTTATTGGTATTTAAGGCAAGTGCCTTTTCACAGACTTTTAAAGTCGACTGCAACTGCCGACTT
>JBBRFP010000366.1:0-2748 GCA_038241465.1 Cytophagales bacterium
TTCCGCATCCGATAAAGCAGAAGTTCCTTTTAACAGTAACTTTTCCCTTGGTCGGTCGTCTTCCGACCAACTTTTAATTGTAAGGGGTCTGGATTCGTTGATGTCCATTGTAAGACACAAATCTATTACGCCAGGAACTTGAAATTTAAGTTTTGGCGGAAGGAAAACATGATTACTTTTTCAAAGCTTATGACCTCTTAGGGGCGTTGTGACGTTAGGCCATTGCGCTACGGTCAGCCTTATAAATAAAAACCCTCCTTCACCGTTGCCGATAGAGGAGGGAAAATTTAATTTCTTGATTAAAGTCTTACGCTAAAGCGTTAACGCGCTTTGTCAATTTTGACTTTTGGTTGGCCGCTTTCTTCCAGTGAATAACGTTCTTCTTAGCCAATTTATCGATCATCGAAGACACTTCTTTCAAAAGAGCCTGCGCTTCGTCTTTCTTGGTAGTCGTCAAGAGCTTTTTCACCTGCGTGCGGGTGGTTTTGCTTTGGTAGCGATTGCGTACCCTCTTGGTTTCGTTCGCACGAATGCGTTTTTCTGCTGATTTATGGTTTGCCATAGTTGTTTCTATTCAAAAAGGATTGCAAAGGTAAAACGAAACAGGGGATTTACAAAGTGCTACTTACGAATCTCCTTTAAATCGGCGCTGTACAATAGCCAGTTTCCAGGGTCCAATCGAAGCTTGGAAATGTTATCGACCGGTAGTTGAAAATGCTGTTTTTGGGCTGAGATGTGAATTTTCTCGATTTTCTCCATCCCAGCCGTATTGGTTATCCCGATTTCGAGCGGAAAATCAAAGACTGAAGTCCGCTGTTCCACCTCCAGATTCAGTAGTTTTTTCTTTGAATCATAGCTCCACGTTACCCCTAATCCCGGCTGTCCTGCTTTGAAAATCCACTGATCAAAGAAGAGTTTCAGGTCCCTTCCGGAGACTTTCTCCATCACTTTCCGGAAGTCATCGGTTATCGCATTGCCAAACTGATATTGTTCGTAATACTCCCGTATTCCCTGCCAGAATTTATCGTCGCCAATTTCATGGCGAAGCATATGAAGTACCCAGGATCCCTTTTCGTAAGAATTGGTATTCAGAATTTTGGTAAGGTCAGTGACAGACGTATTTACGATTGCGGACGGATTTTTAATATTATATTCTTTGATCGCATTTTTATCTTGCTCCATATCCTCGGCTAATCGTTTACTGCCGTATATGCTTTCAAGGTATAGATGTGCACCATACGTAGCGAAGCCCTCGCTTAACCAAACATGATACCAGTCCGCTTCCGACGCAGAATCTCCAAACCACTGATGTGCGACTTCATGTGCTACGAGGGTTTCGATGTCTTGCTTTCCTCCAACTGAGTTTTCAAAGTAAAAGATGTTACCGGCATTTTCCATTCCGCCATAGCGTGTCGTTGATTGTACATTGGCAAGCTTTTCATACGGATAAGGTGCAATCATTTTATTAAAGAAATTAAGAGGACCGGCAGCAATAGCATAAGCAGAAAATCCTTCTAGCCTGTTTTGTGGATACACCCAACTTTCCAATGATACTCCATTAACAATACCTTCGTATTTGGTTGCAAAACGGGCGACACCTATTACCATGACTTTCGTTGGAAGCGCTACAGATGTCTTCCAATGCGTAGTCTTCATCTTTTTTCCAGTGGCGCTCTCCTCAAGCTTCACTCCTGTGCCAATCACTGAATATTGCTCTGGGGCCGTTATAATAAATTCACAAGATGCTTTTTCATATGGATGATCGATCGTTGGTAGCCAGTGATGAGCACGGTTGGGCCAGTTGTCTCCAAAGAAGGTGCGATCGCCAAATTTGTTCTTGCTAATAATTAAGCCGTCTTGTGGAATCCCGCTGTATCGAATTACAAATTTACTTTCAGCACCAATAGTGGTGACGGCAGGCAACATGATTTTAAGCCGATCATTCTTATGTGAGAATTCCAACGGCTTACCATCCAGAAGAACGGCACTCACAATCATTCCCTGACCTTTGGGATTGACGTTTACAAGATCCAGCTCAAAGTTATTAATAACCTTTTTGAACCGGATGTCGATGGCTGTCTCGCCACCGATCCGATCGGTTGAATCGTTCAGTTCCAGTCTGAACTGGTAGTGCAGGATGTCAATAGCCTCATTTCGGGGATAGGAATCGGCAGCCCTGCAAATGGTCTGGATAACCAGCAGAAGAATAAGAATGGAATTTCTCATGAAAGGATAATTTCGATGATGTAAGATAAGCGCATGAAACCATCCTTGAAAGTCATTTTATTTTCTATCCTTTTAATATCTCCGGGTTGGGGATTTTTCGGACATCAGAAGATCAATCGCCTGGCTGTATTTATGTTGCCAACAGAAATGATTGGCTTTTATAAAAAAAATATCAACTACCTGGCGGAAGCCTCGACCTATCCTGATCGCCGCCGCTATGCAGTACCGGAGGAAGCGCCACGGCATTACATGGATGTAGAAGAATACGGAGATAGTGTGTGGACCGTAGTGCCAAAGTACTGGAATCAGGCGGTAAAGAAATACAGCGAGGATACCTTGAAATTACATGGAATTGTTCCGTGGCATATTGTAAGAATGTTTAATCAATTGAAAGATGCATTCATGATGAATGATCCTGATAAAATTTTGCGTTGCTCTGCAGAGCTGGCTCATTATATAGGGGATGCCAACGTTCCACTTCACAGCACACGCAATCACAACGGACAATTAACCAATCAACAT
>JBBRFP010000367.1:0-2725 GCA_038241465.1 Cytophagales bacterium
AGCAATGTCCATAAATTGGAGCTGCCCCTTAAGATCACGTGCCCGCCGTGTCCGCCATTGCCTCCATCAGGCCCACCTTTCTCTATAAATTTTTCACGATGGAAATGTAAACAGCCCGCTCCGCCGTTGCCGGATTTGGAACGAAATTTTACGTAATCGATGAAGTTGGGATTTGACATGAGTTACAAGTTGCAGGGATACAGGTTGCATGCACTGCAAACCGTAAAAATTAAGCGTCAATTATTTTACAAATGTTTTTGAAGATTTCATCCTGATTGCCGATACCGTTGACACTGTTAAGTCTATCAAGGCCGTTATAATGAGGAAGAACATGAATTGTCTTGGTATAATACTCTGAGATGCGTTTATTGAGCTTGTCCTCTTCATCGTCTGCACGATGTTCGGTATTTCTTCGTTTAGCAATACGCTCCCTTACTTCGACTTCCGTCACATCTAATGCAATCACATGATGGATCGCTGTTCCATTTTCCTTCATGAATCTATCCAGAGCATCTGCTTGCGGAATGGTGCGTGGAAACCCATCAAACAAAAATCCTTTTGCGTGGGGATTCTTATCAAGTTCTTCTTTTAGCATTGCAATCGTGATATCATCTGACACTAAAGATCCGCTGTTCATGATCTCTTTAATTCGCAAGCCCAGAGGCGTTTCATTCTTAAGGTGCAAACGAAAAAGATCTCCCGTGGAAATATGAACGAAGCCATACTTCTCAATGAGTTTTAAGCTTTGTGTGCCTTTACCTGCACCGGGAGGACCAAAGAGGACGATATTGATCATGTCAGTCTTTTAAAATAAAGAAAAGATTGCGAAGATAAAGGAATCAATTGACAATTGGCAAAATGGCGCCATAATCCCACATTCTCAATAAATTATAAGATTTTGATTGTTAGGAGATGCTTGTCGCAGGACAATACATTGTGAAGTTCCGATTGTCGTTTATCCAAGTTAAACGGATTGCTTATAAACGTCACGGTAGTTCCGCCCGTATCCATCATAGTCGAGGCCGTATCCGAGAATGAACTCGTCATCAAGCTCAAAGCCTACGTATTTTACGGATATTTTTTTATCTCTGGCAATTTGTTTGCGGAATAGTGCAATTGCTTCAACCGACTTTGCTCCACGAGCCTTCAGATCTTCCATGACCTTTTCAAGAGTCAATCCACTATCAACAATGTCTTCAATGATCAGAATGTCAAGGCCAAAAAGACTTTCATCGTGACCGATAAGTGTCTTCAATTGACCGGTACTATTTGTTCCGGCATACGATGAGATTTTTACAAAGGAAACCCTGCACGTCAGTGTGATGTCTTTCATCAGATCAGATGCAAACATGAATGATCCGTTCAATACCGGTAAAAATAAAGGAGTCTTTTCTTCGTAGTCTTTATTGATCTGCCGGGCGATGCTGGCAACTTTCTTCTCAATCTTATCAGTAGTGATAAACTTCTTAAATTCCAGGTCTTTAATCTTCATTGCTGTCATGCAAAGCACAAAGATACTCCTTTTAGAATCTTAAAGCTTAATTTGAAAATCGGTCAATTTGAAAATTTGAAATGGGAGTCGGGGTTAATATAATATCGTGCTCAGTAGAAGGCTGGGTCTTCTAAAAGGAATCGTTTAGAGCGAACTCGTTTTTTCTGTTAGCCCATTTTCCTTTTGTGAAATCAGGGAATTCTACACTCTGGCCACCTGATTGAATCGACTTTTCAGAGAGCGGTGTGATCGCACTCCAAGTGACAGCGTCGTATATATCCTGAGGGGGAGTGACTTTTAACTTAGCGGATTCTATAAAGGCATTCAACACAAACCAATCCATTCCGCCATGACCTGCCCCCGCTGCGTCGGAGCCATATTTTTTCCAAAGAGGATGATCATATTTATCCAGCCATGTCGTGGCATCTTCCCATTTGTGGTTTTCCTTACTTTGACCTTCTATATAAATGGACTTATTGATGTCCATCCAAATCCCATTTGTGCCTTGAACTCTGAACCCAATGGAATATGGGCGAGGTAAATTGGTATCGTGCTGTAAAAGGATCGTTTCTTCTCTAGTGGTTCGAATCATTGTAGTGACTACATCGCCTAATTTGAAATTTACCTTAGCATTGGGATGATTTTCTCCACCTTTTTTAGCGACGTATTCGTGAAGACCTCGCGACTTGGACGAATAAGAGACAAGCTGAGTGAATCTGTTGCCTCTATTTACATCAAGCATCATGGCCAGCGGCCCGATGCCGTGCGTTGGATAGAGATCACCGTTGCGATCTACGGAATGCTGAGTACGCCATTGTGCTTCTGAGAATCCTTTTTCACCAAATTCAACGCCACCCCCGTACGGACTTTTCCCATCATTAAATTTTACTTCACGCAGATCATGCTGGTAACCACCCTGCAAGTGAACAAGTTCACCAAAAACATTTTTACGCACCATGTTCAATACCGCCATTACATCACGACGGTAACAAACGTTCTCAAGCATCATCAGCGGCATCCCAGTCTGTTCGCTTGTCTTTACTAACTGCCAGCACTCATCGATCGTCATACCGGTGATTACTTCACAGCCAACATATTTTTTAGCATTCATCGCATCAGTGCACATGACGGTGTGCCATTCCCACGGAGTAGCGATGATCACTGCATCGATATTTTTGTTATCAAGCAATTTTTTATATCCCTGTGTACCATTAATAATAATTTCTGGCTTAG
>JBBRFP010000368.1:0-2718 GCA_038241465.1 Cytophagales bacterium
ATCTAATTTTACGAATATTTCCTCGATTTGAAACCAAAAAAGACAATATCTGAACGCCTAACTGCGCGGTACCAAATGGTGGTCCGCAATGAGGAAAACCTCGAGGAGAAATCAAGCTTCGGGTTTACCTATGCGAAGCTACTCGTTTTCTCAATCGCTGTCTTCATTATCGTATTTATCGGAAGCCTTTTTCTTGCGCAGACCCTTCTGGCCAAATGGTTTGACCCTCGTCATGCGCAACGCGAAACGACAAAGAAATTAAATCAGTTTGGACTTAAAGTAGACTCCCTGACCCAGGAGTTGGATAACAAGGATCAGTTCATTGAAAATTTCAGACGTATTCTCAATGGCGATACGACAAGTACTATAATTGATCCTGCTGTTGCTTTGAAAGCACAAGACAAGCCCGTTACATCTGTTAGTAGGATGAGACTTGAGCCAACTGACTCTCAGTTTAGAAAAGATTTTGAACAGTCAGAGCTTTCACTGATTACGTTGACGAGCAGTAAGTATCGTGAGCTTCGTGAAACATTTTTCTTTTCTCCAATAACTGGATTTATATCTGATAAGTACGACGTCAAGAAAGGACATTACGGAGTCGATATTGTTGCTAAAACGAACGAGCCTGTAAAATGCATTGCGGACGGAACGGTTATAGTTTCTTCCTGGACGCAGGATGCGGGCTACGTCATCGCCATACAGCACCGCGGCAACCTTATCTCTGTGTTCAAGCACAATGCCGAATTGTTGAAAAAAGTTGGTAATTTTGTCAACGCAGGTGAAATTATCTCTATTGTTGGCAATAGTGGCGAGATGACCGATGGCCCTCACCTGCATTTTGAATTGTGGTACAACGGTAACTCCCTTAATCCGGAAGAATTTGTAACATTCTAAAAAAACGAAGACATGTTCACTACGAAAGAGGAAAAAAAAGCAGCTGAAGAGATCAGCAATTCAAGCAACGTAATCGGTAAGGGTACTGTGATTGAAGGCAACATTGAAACCTTTGGAAACATTCGCATCGAAGGTCGCATCAATGGAAACATAAAATCGAAATCAAAAATTGCGTTGGGTCACTCCAGTCATGTAGATGGAAACATCACCGCTCAGAATGTAGATATTGAGGGTACTGTGAAAGGTAAAATTGAAATATCTGAAGTTCTTGTTCTAAAAGCGACAGCGGTTGTTCATGGTGATATCTCGACTGGCAAGCTGGTTGTAGAACCCGGCGCAGTATTCAATGGAAGTTGCAAGATGGGTGCAGCCATTAAAGACATAAAGTCAGCAGATAATGGAGCCACCGCACACACCTACAGATCCGAAGCAGTCTAGTTCATTTTTAAAGTACGGTAATTTCGCCCTTCAGCTTTTTGTGGGGATGGGTATTGCAGGCTGGCTTGGTTATAGGCTTGACAAATTCTTGGGAATTAAATTTCCCGTTTTTTTATTGACATTTATCCTGCTGGTTTTCGGGGGCATGCTCTATCAAATGTATAAAAATCTCAAAAAGGATTAATTGCTCCGATTCGTACTTTTTACCATATCAATGGCAGGGTTGATCACACTTACGGTGCTCACAGGATCTGAAGGTGGGTATTTTTCCAAGCCGTCATTTTTCCAGGAGATTATTATTTTCTTTGTTTTTTCCAACTTGGCCCTCTATTCAGTCACTAAGCGCACTCTCATTGGCTCACCAGGAGATTTTATAAAGATTTACCTTGGCGCAACGGTATTACGGATACTTTTTTTTGGAGCATTCATTTTCGTATTAATCAAATTAGATCGTTCCGGGGCGTTTCAAAACGCGCTATTTTTTTTGGTGAATTACTTCCTTTTCACTGTGCTGGAGGTGCTGATTTTATTTAAAGACATAAACTCTCGAAAGTCCCAAAAGAGAGATCAAAAAGATCAGTAAAGATTTTTTTTTGGCTTATTAATGAATAGTTTTGCGGTCGATTTATAGAGACTGTGAGAACCTACCCAAAAAAGCCCTTTTCTTCATCAAAAAGCCTGTTTTTAGTGCTTTTTATTGCTATATTCTTGCCGTCATTTTCCCTCACATTTGCTCAAGTGGAAAATGCGACTGAGACTGTCAAAACAGAGACGGAAGGTGAGCAGCATGGTGGTAAGTTGAACATCAGTGAGGTTATCGTTGAACACGTTCTTGACAATCATGCATGGCATTTTTTTGATGGCCATTATGGTACGTTGTATTTACCGGTTATTGTATACAGCAGCGAGCGAGGTTTAGAAGTGTTTTCATCTAGAAGATTTTTCGACGAGCATCATAATGTAGTTGCTTACAATGGCTACAATCTTGAGCATCACAGAATCTATTTAGGAGAAACAAAGGTGCTGGATCTATCGATCACGAAGAATGTGGCGATGTTATTCATCAATGCTATAATTCTTTTCTTGGTACTCACCTCTGTTGCCCGTTCTTACAAAAAGAACACAGGCAAGGCCCCGAAAGGTCTGCAGTCATTCATTGAGCCAATTGTTCTTTTTGTAAAGAATGATATTGTAAAGCCAAACATTGGACCTAAGTATGAAAAGTTTCTTCCTTATCTTTTAACACTATTCTTCTTTGTTCTTTTTGGAAACCTCTTGGGTCTTTTGCCAGGCGCAGCAAATTTAAGTGGCAACATTGCAGTAACGCTTGTTCTTGCTTTACTGACCTTCCTGATCACTAATTTCAATGGTAACAAGGCATATTGG
>JBBRFP010000369.1:0-2671 GCA_038241465.1 Cytophagales bacterium
AGGCCAGAATTATTTATTCAATTTGCGGAAAATATACTTTTGTCGCATCTTCCTTTAAAATCAATAGTTATGAAAATACTCAGCGCCGTTACACTTTGCCTGATCTTGTTATCGTGCGGTAGAGAAGCTAAGAATAGCGCAGAATCGACCGTTGCCCCATCCGGCAAACTAATGGAGACCGCCAATCTTGACAGCAAAGATGAGTCTGGCGCTTCGTCGTCAGTAGAAGTTATCGACAGGAAACTGATCAGAAACGGAGATATTAATCTCAAAGTAGATGATGTAGCAAAAACCAAAGAAGAGATCGAAAAAATCAGTAAAGAGCTTAGTGGATATATTTCCAATGAGACCCAAAACAACTACGGCGACAGAGTTCAATATAATCAGATCATTCGCATCCCTGCGAATAAATTTGATGGTCTTGTAAAGCAAATAGAAGCACTGGCCAATAAGGTGGAAAGCAAGAATATTAACACACAAGACGTAACAGAAGAGTACATCGACATTGAAGCAAGATTAAAAACAAAGAAAGAACTTGAAGAGCGTTATCGCGAGATCTTAAAACAGGCAAAAACGGTTGCAGACATCCTTTCCATTGAATCACAAATCGCTTCTGTGCGTTCAGAAATTGAATCCATGGAAGGACGATTAAACTATCTGAAAAATCAGGTTTCTTTCAGCACACTGAATGTTTCATATTACCAAAGCGTCGGAACCGATTTTGGATTTGGTTCCAAATTCATCCATTCGATTGGTGAAGGCTGGGAGAATCTTCTTGGATTTCTAATAACGCTCACGATGCTTTGGCCATTCGTGATTGCTGCGGGATTGGCATTCTGGTGGTGGCGCAGAAGGCGCAAACACAATTAATAGCCGACAAGTTTACAAGCGTATTCTTACTCACAAATTTTATTTGCGCGACTGCCAAAGACGGCTAGCTATCTTCGGCAAACTAATGCAAATGTTAAAAGCTTTGCTCCCTGGATGGATGTTCATCAGTGTAAATCCGTGGATCCGTGGCTCCAACATTTAATCGATCAATCCCATCCTCTTCATCAGAAAAGTCGCATTCGTCGAAGCGGAAATTCCTCTCCTTAACTTATAGTCAAACAGTAATCCATCTCCGGAGAACTGACTTTCAAAACAATAGTTCTCAACAACTCCGGGGAATTCCTGCTCAAGTTTACCTATGCTCAAATCATGGGTCGCTAAAAGCACAACGCAATTGTACTGCTTCAGCTTCAGAAGGAATGACTGGGTTCCAAGGCGCTTGTCGTCGGAATTAGTACCACGAAGGATCTCATCCAATAGTACAATGAATGGTGAATTGGTCTCAAGATTACCTTTCAATTCACTGAGCCTGTTCAACTCGGCTTTGAAATAGGATGCATTCTCCTCCAACGAATCTGTAATGCGTATACTGGTAATGATTCCAAGGACTGAACAACTAAACTCCGATGCACATACGGACACTCCATTACATGCCAATACCGTATTCAGACCCACCGCCCTGATGAATGTACTTTTTCCCGCCATGTTTGATCCTGTAATAACATGAAGCCTGGTGGTCACCCCAACTTCGTAGTCATTCTTGATGGCACTACCGGTATTCATTAAGGGATGAGCCAACGCTTTGGCCAAGATAAAAGGGCTGCCCGTCCGAACGGATGCATCCACGAAATCCGGATGATTAAAAGAGAAATTAGCAAAACTGCTAATCATATCAATCGTCACCAGCGAGTCAATCCACTGATCAATTGAATTTCTATTGATTCTCCTCCAACCCTCAATTCTATAAATAATCCACAGATCAAACAGAAAAAATCCATTCATGAAGGTCGCAACCATCATATTACCCCGCTGATCGGCAAGGCTGGATAGCTCAAACAGTTTCTTGAAAGCAGCCGAAGCCTCAAGGCACTTTCCTTGCAACTCTACGGATTCAGCAGATGAAAACGTTCCTTTCTTGATATGTTCAAACAGGTCGGCGTATTTTTTAAACCGCTTCGTCTTTCTTCCAAAATAACCAAAGTATTCCTTAATAGACTTAGAAATAAAGATCATTAGCAAACCGTTGATAATGATCGGAACAAAGAGCAATTGCGTTAAAAATTGAGCGGTGACGATACAATAAACAATGATCACTGCAGAGAGTACTGACATCATCACCGTAACAACCTTCCACCCACGGCGGCCTTCAAAAAACTCAGGCAACGATAACCATGATGAAATTTGCTCCCGATCCGACGGCTTCTCTTCTGTCTGCTGCCCCAACACATAAAATGCCTGCCTCCATTCCACATCCGGCGTCAAATCACGAATAGCTTCTCGTCTTCGAACGATTTCATCTTCACGCGTCAGCGGATTCAACAAGGCATTGCCTAATAAGACCTTCCCGGAGAGGGTTGCCGTCCTGCCTACCGATTGAAACAATGATCCGATTCCGAAAATATCCAGATCGAGTGCGTAAAGATGTTTCGAAGTATCAAAATCAAGTCCTGTATCAAAGACCGATTTATCGCCACTTTGAAACGCAACCTCCTTTTGATTCAACAAAAGAAGGGCTGCAATTCTATTCTTCTCTAGAAAAGCAATCGAATGTCTTTTGATCAAATAGAGGAATCCAATGAAAAAAACTGTCGACCAGATAAATCCTGCCCACGTTCCATTG
>JBBRFP010000370.1:0-2651 GCA_038241465.1 Cytophagales bacterium
AGTTGGTGAAATTGAAACACTCCTTCGTAACTTACCGATGAATGTGCCGTTGGTAGTGGTGAAAATGTCGGATGCTATTCCATCGCCGTTTCAGATGTCAGTAAAAGATATCTTCTTCCGGCCAGAGAAACATCCGGTTGACGATCTTCGTAAGCCCTGGTTCATTTCTTCATTGCGACAACGAATTCATAAAAATGAAGTGGCGATAGACAAGATGCTTAAGCTGAGGGGCAACGCATGGATAGCAAGTTCAATCATAACACGTTGATGTAAGGTTCAGGATGGGAGAAAGAATAGTGCAGTTATTGATCCGGTGGTTATTCGTTGTTTTGCCGACAATTGCGATTGGCTACATCACACTTTCATTCATTAATTTTTCGTACACGGCGCAAACTTCAAGTATACTCACGCAATCAATATTTTTTTCAGTTGGATTACTGATTTCTTATTCACTCTACTTTTTCAGAATTCGTTGGGTTATTACCTTTCTGTTGCTATGGTTCGCATATTGGCTGATTGGCAAGATCATTGTAAAACTACCTGGCGAATTTGATGTTTTCTATGCAACGGCAAAATTTCAACTTTACTCCGCACTTTTTATTTTCGGATGGATTTTTGGATTTCTTCTTGTAAGGGTAAAATATTCCTACATCATCTTGTTTGGCATTCTGGCTACGGCCACTATCGTGGTAATCTCCAACACCATTGACATAAGCTTTACTTACATTTTGTATCATCTCGTGCCAGTGATACTGTATGGACTATACATGCTATTTGTATCGCCAATACTCGTGTACGATGTGGAAATAAATTTCAAAAAGTCCGGACGACTGTTTCTCCGTTTTGCCGTGCTCTTACTGCTGATTTTTCTCGCATTCTTTTTTGTGGGTCGCGTTTTTACAGAAGACCTTAAAGCAGTAGAGAAAGAACTGATTGCGCGCGGCGCGAAGTCTGATAAAGAAGGGGACAAAGATAAAAAGGAGGGAGGATACGATCAACGGTATGGTTTGATGGATAAGCCAAACGGTCAGGATGGTTTCAAATTAAAAGATACAATGAAGATCAGCTCGAAGATGAGTCAGTCTGATCAGTTGATGTTCGCCAGCAGGATTGATAACTATTTTCCTGATGGAACACCCCAGCCTCTTTATTTCGTTTATCATTATCTAACTAAATACGATCAATCGAAGGAAAGTTTTACGAGAGACGCGAATGTTCCTTACCTGGATGAGTTTGATGCAGACCCTTCTGAAGTCCAGATATTCCATTCACGGCAGGATAGTTCGGTCATAAGAAATTCACTGGGAAGAAAGAAAAGGAAGGTTGTTGAGTCGAAAATCTATTTGTCATCGAATACCTGGAAACACGCATTGTTAGCGCCAGCAAGCGCTTTTTACATTCAATCGTTGCCTGTTGATAAGGATTTTCAAAAAACATTCTTATCAGCCTACAAGGTAAAATCCTACGTATCCGAATTGAACAACGCGTATTTCGTTTACAATCCTTCCGCGAATCCGATGCTTGAGCAGATGCAGCAGGAAAGATTCGATGAGCTGCGAACAGTGAATGACTATAAAAGCATTGATCAGAAATTTTATAATTATTATATAGAAATGCCTGAAGGCGCTATTTATGATTCTATCGCAAACCTGGCAAAGCAAATAACAGCTGGGGCCACCAAGCCAGTTGACAAGGTAATTGCTATACGCGATTACTTTCTCGCGAGGGATAAGAATGGTAAACGTATTTATAGATACACATTAAAGCCTGGTACACCCAGCGATCCAAACATTCCGAATACTTCCATGCTGAGTGATTTTCTATTTAAAACACATGCGGGTTATTGCACTTACTATGCTGGAGCTTCTCTTTTTCTACTTCGATCAATGGGAATACCTGCACGTTTCACAACAGGCTTTGCAACGGTCAATAGAAGTGATAAAAACAAGGGATGGTATTGGTTCTATGCAAGTCAGGCGCACGCTTGGACACAGGTTTACTTTCCGGGCTATGGTTGGATGGATTTTGACATGACCATTGGGAATGAGGATCAACAGGATGCACCACGACCAGATGGTACTCCTCCATTACCTCCACCGGAAGCATGGCTCGTAGTGAACGCTATTACCGCCACTGCGCCGGACCTTAATAAAAAACAGTTGGACATCACTTTTAATAACATAATTTACTTTGATCAGAGATATCAGCTTAATAAATCTTTCACACGAAAGGTAGATGTATCAATGTGCCGTGTGATGTACGACAAAAAGGATACAACTCTTTCAATTCTTTCGGCAGGTGATTCAGTAATCGTTATCTCATATAAAGATGAATCTAAATTCATTCCCAAGCCGAAAAATGGGGTGGGTATTGAAAGTCAGGTTGAGGATTTTCCAAAACCGATTATTGCGGATGAGATCCACATCAAGCCGAAACCTAAAAAGGAGAAGAAAGATGCTGTAAAAAATGATTTCCAAAAGAAGCAGGAAAAATCGATGACATGGAAAGAGATCCTTGTCCTGGCCGCTGAAATAGTGACGAGCATTATGGTGTTTATTTTCCTGGTGCCGTTATTCTATCTGATCTATCTCCTGATCCGTTTGGCGTTGGCGAGGGACCCGGCGGCAAAGGCAGACGCAATTTACCGGTCG
>JBBRFP010000371.1:0-2640 GCA_038241465.1 Cytophagales bacterium
TCGCAAAGGAATTCACAAAGATGGCGAAGTTGTCTGACTATAATGTCTGCGTGCTTCGCGCATTTTTTACAGCCTTCTATCTAACTCGAACATAAATCGATTTCCTTATCGCTCCCGGGCGGCGTGGCCCATTCGCTACCTTCATGCCGGATCTTTAGTCGCCAGGCCTGTCAGCCGACAATGGCAGGCAAAAGAGCAAGGCGCTGCGATAACGAAAGAAAGATTTTGCCGTTACCGAAATAGTTTTGACGCTGTTAACGACGTTGCAAGCTGTAACTCACTCAAGGTTACCTTCATCAATTCCGCTACTTTCTCCGCTATCAACGGAATGTAAGCCGGTTCATTTCTTTTTCCGCGATGTGGTACGGGCGCAAGATAGGGAGCATCGGTCTCGAGCATAATTTTGTCAAGGGAAATCTCCGGTAACACTTTATCAAGACCTCCGTTTTTGAATGTGACTACCCCTCCTATTCCCAAATAAAATCCCATTTCGATAATCTTCTTTGCTTGCTCGGCGTTTCCTGAAAAGCAATGAAATATTCCAGTCAACTTGCCATCCAGCAACGGTTCCAGTATTGCAATCGTCTCGTCAATTGATTCACGACTATGAATAACAATGGGAAGTTCATACTTTTTTGCCCATTGCGTTTGAATGATGAATGCTTCCTTTTGGTACTCCCACAAGGTCTTATCCCAGTACAGGTCGGTGCCCATCTCGCCAATCGCACTGAACTTTCTTTTACCGAGCCATTGCTCAACGATGTAAAGTTCTTTCTCAAAATCCTTTTTCACTGAACAAGGATGGAGACCCATCATTGGAAAGCACGAAGCTGGATTTTTTCTCTCAAGCTCCAGCATTCCATCAATAGACGAGTGATCGATGTTAGGCATATACATTCTCTTCACGTCAGCCCGATCGGCTCGAACAAGCATATCTTCTCGATCCTGTTTGAATTCATCGGAATAAAGGTGAGTATGAGAATCAACCCAGTGCTCCTTGGGAAGAGCTTTTGTAATGGGATGGATTGTGTCTAGATGAGCCATTTTTTTTATTGAGTGTGGAGGTTAGGTATCAGGCGTTGGGCATTAAGCTTAGGGGATGTATTTCTTAAAGATCATGACCCCTACGATTAATGCTGTAATTGCAGCAACGAGGACAGCACCGGCCGCAATGTCCTTAATTTTACCGGCAACGGGTTGATGCTTTGGCGAGACCACATCCACAATATATTCAATCGCTGTGTTGAATAGTTCAGCCCCAACAACAAATCCGATGACCATTACCACTGCAATCCATTCGCCTGTCGAAAGATCAAAGTAAAATCCGGCTATAATTACCGGTACGGCAATAGCAACGTGAATTTTAAGATTACGCTGCTCTGAGAAAGCAGAGCGAAGTCCATTCAATGCATATGAAAAACCTTGAAAGAATCGTTTCATTTTAAAATATCATCCAATGCAGTTTGGAGATACTGATCATTAACCTCATAATGCGACAAGCCTTTATATTCATTCACCTTCTTCAGGGCTATTTCAAGTTTAAAATCATTTTGATTCACTGCAAACGCTATTCCGTTTTTCTCCAGAAAATCAGCAAGAAATTCTTGCTCTGGTTGTTGCGGTGTTGGGACAAAGATAGCGCGTCTTCCCAAAGCAATGAGATCCATGACCGTGCTGTACCCACTTCGGCAAATTATCACTTCCGATGCCTGTATTGCCTTACTTAGCTCTTCGGCCGGCAGATGATTCACAATTTCCAGATTACCATTTCGGGATCGAAGCATTTTACCAGGCTGCCCGGTCACCAGCAATGATGCCTTCCCCGACAAGATCAACTGACCTGTCAGTAATTTTTGAAATGCAGATCGTTGTGGTTCAGGACCGGAGACAAGAGCAATGACCTCATAGGTTTGGCCCATGGAACTATTTTTTTTAAAACGCGAAAGCCATCCTATATACTTTTGATTAATCATTTTTTTAGCAGCAAAAGGAAACGTGAATTCCCCGTCTTGATCTGGGACCCAGACTTCACTGAATTTCTTTATATATCGATGTAAAAAATAATTGATCAAAGAGGACATCCAGCTAAATCCTTTGGGCATTAATAAATTTACCTGATGCGTTATAAAAACTGATCGGACAGTGGCTGACCAACATCCATAGCGGTTGTCTGAGATCACCAGATCAATGGAGTGATTCCGAACGAGCTCCTCCAAAACGGTGTGCTCATCGCTGATAACCTTTTTGAATTTGGGAAGTTGAGCCAGCATTGCCATGGAAAGAAGACCGGTTGACTGGTAGGCAGGCCGGTACGGAGGTAATTCAAAAAATGTTACATGCGGAAATTCCTGCTTTAAAAGTTCCAATGCGCCATCGGAGGAGGCAATGAATACTTCGGCATGCCGTTTTAATAGTGAATGGATTACCGGAATACATCGCGTTGCGTGGCCCAAACCCCAATCCAACGGACAAACTAAAATTCTCTTTGGGCTAGCCATGAAAGGCAAAGATCATGAATTCAAAGGAGGGATTTAAATGTATAGCCCTGATTGCTGAAGTGATCAATAAATCGAGGTAAAACGTACGTCATATTCCTCTCCGCTTTATAGCTGTCGTGAAATACCACGATCGAACCTGGTC
>JBBRFP010000372.1:0-2628 GCA_038241465.1 Cytophagales bacterium
TCCTCATAAAATTTTTTTGCTCTTTCAACAGGAGATTGGGCAAAAATGAAATGCGGGAACGTCAACATCAGCAGTAATATATACCTCATTGGGATTGGTGTTTTAATCATGAAAATTAAAACGAAAAGGCCTTATTATCGTTGCCATTCATTTTATAAAGACTCTCAATTGTCAAAAAGGGTTGCCCGACTGTCGCGAGAATCCGCTGAAGCGCGTTGTTTGACCAACCTGACACGTAATTATAAGAATACGGCCCGATTTTCGTTGAGTCAACGAGGGTTAGGTTAAACGTTTTCCTGATCGGGCTACTGTTTTGTAACTTCAATCTTTAATGTCACTGCCATGAAACTGCTTATTTCGTCAATTACTCTGTTCATATTGTCGCACAATGCGATCGCTCAGGTCATCGGTAAGACGTTCCCAATGATGGAGACACAAACCGTGGAAGATAAGAAGGTAGTCTTACCTGATGATGTAAAAGGAAAGTATACGCTGCTTGGATTAGCCTATTCAAAGAAATCAGAGGACGAGCTAAACTCTTGGTTTGGGCCAGTCTATGCAAAGTTTGTGCAAAAGACGAGTGGACTGATGGCAGGAATGGGTTATGATGTGAATGTCTATTTTGTACCAATGTTCACCGGTATTAATGCGGCGGCCACAGGTACGGCAAAGAAAAAGGCATCTAAATCAATGGATCCTCAACTATTGCCGAACATTCTATTCTACAAGGGGGAGCTCAAAACATATAAAGAAGCTCTTGATTTTGAAAAGCGTGATATCCCTTATTTCTTCGTTCTTGATCCAACAGGAAAAATCGTCTACACTACTTCTGGTTCTTATACTGAAGCTAAAATGGACAAAGTAGAAGAAGCTATTGAGCAGTGAGCGCTAACTGGAAACTGGTGGTTAAGGAAAAGGTGTGAAAACGTTGGCCGTGCTCACGGATTTAATTTTATTCAAATCAATTAAGTAGATTGGTTGTTAAATCGCAGTAGATGTTGAGAGAAGCTGTTAAAAAACATTACCTGGGCATGAACCAGGAATTTCGTTTTCGTGGCGAAGAGCCCGGGCGATTGGAGAATCTAAGCGATGCACTGTTTGCATTAGCGATTACTCTTCTACTCATATCAACCTCACCTCCGGAAAATTTTAACGAACTCAAACGCTTCGCCTGGGATCTCCTTCCCTTTACAATTTGTATAACTCTGATCGTTCTGATCTGGCATGAGCATTTTACCTTCTTCTTTCGTTATGGATTGCGCGATCCCAAAACACTTGTATTAAATACTATGTTTCTCATTATTTTGGTGTTCTATGTTTATCCGCTAAAGTTTCTAGCCACCCTTATCCTTATTCCAATAGCTTACCTGATTGATGACGAGGTTATGTTTAGCGAGTTGGCTGGAATGATCCATAAACAGGACATTGGGGATCTGATGATCTTTTATGGATTTGGCGCCGCAATAATCTTCTTTCTTTTGATGCTCATGTATCGTCATGCGCTTAAGCTAGCTGACAAGCTTGGATTAAATGAAATTGAAAAATTTGATACCAATCAAAAAGTGAAGAGCTGTTTATTAATGGGAATAATCCCTGTGATTTCAATAGCTGTTTCCGTTTCCCTTCGGGGAAGTCAATGGGCAGGCTTTGCGGGGGGAATGGTTTATTTCCTGTACACACCGGTCATGATGATCCATGGTTCCCGAATTGATGAAGAAAGAAAAAACATCCTTAACTCAGGGAACTCGTAAAATCCTAAATCCCCTTCGCAATCATTTCGGAAGGTCATTAAACAAAAAACCCTGACTACAAAGTCAGGGTTTTTTTACTTGTATTAAAAGACTATTTCGGTGTAGTAGCTGTCGTAACCGGAGCAGGTGTAATTCCCATCTTCTTCAATACCAGAACAGAGACATCAAACTTATCATCACTATAAAGTAAAATGTCACCACCGCCCGCCATCTGAGGAGAGAAGATAAACGCATAGCCTTGTTCTTTGGCTGTGTCTTCTATTGCCTTTCCGACCTTAGTATAAATAGGAGCCATCAATGTCGCTTGCTTTTTTTGAATTGAGGTTTGAGCATCTTGTTGGAACTTCTGAATGTTTTCCTGTAATTGAGTCAACTCTGCTTCCTTATCTCTGCGAATGGCATCAACCATGGTGGCCGCACCAGCCTGATACGCCTTCAGCTTTGTTTCATATTCGCCGTACTTTGCTTTAAGCTGTGCTTCAAGTTGCGTACCATGCGTTTTTAATTCACTATCAATTGTCTTTGCCTCAGGCATCTGACTGAAAATATATTCCCAGTCTGCGTACCCAATTTTTTGAGTAGGAGTCGTCTGAGCAAATGCAGCAGCCGAGAACAGGGTTAATAAAAAGATAAATACGGGTCTCATGTTCAATTATTTGTTTGTGTTATTATTTTACTAAATAAGTTATTTTGTTGCAGTCGCCACTGGAATTGTTACACCCATCTTTTTCAATACAAGTGTAGACACATTATATTTTTCGTCAGCATATAGAATTACGTTGTCACCAGTAAGAGATTTAGCTGTAAAAATATACGTGAATGCATTTTCCTTTGCTACTGTCTCAATAGCTTTGCCAATCTTTGCAAAAACAGGATC
>JBBRFP010000373.1:0-2615 GCA_038241465.1 Cytophagales bacterium
TCTTTGATTGAATTAGGATTGATGGAGAAGTTGGCGTTTGTCCCATTGTAAGCTTCATACCGACTGTCGGTTGAACCAAAATAGGGACTTTTATGATTGGGCAGGCCGTTGCTCTTTAAAACGATAAAATTACCTTCTACGTACATGGTCACTGTTGAAGCGAACTTCTTTGTGAAAACAGCGGGAAGATCTGCAGTGGATGAGGGTGATGGATCGTCTTTTTTACAAGAGATCGACACAATTACGAGAACTAAAATCAGTAAAACCGGCATTGCAACTTTCATAAATTAATTGTTAGATGTTGATTGATAAACTCCTTGTTCGTCTTTTAATGAAAAGCACAGTCTTGAATTGGTAAGCCCATACTTCCTTCCATTGCGCACAGAAAAATTGATATAAGTCTTTCCATTCTCCCGCCATCCGATAGCGCTTACTTCCGCTCCATGGTTATATTCAAAGAGGTGAAGGAGTTTGCCATTTTCATACCACTCTTTGAACGAACCGTGATAGGAGCCATTGGTAAACTGATATTGAAACTTTGGATTTCCGTTTGGCCACCATCCGAGATGGAGACCTTGTTTTTCGCCTAGCAAATAAAAACGTACCGACTCTTTTTCACCTTCTTCATACCAGCTTTTGGAGGGGCCGTCCATCAAACCATTTTTATAGAGTGTCTTGCTTTTCAATTTTCCGGATGCATAATATTCAACGATCATTCCCTCTGCTGGTTTGTCCTTGAAGTATAGATATTTTCCCCGCTGTGCGAGCGACGGATCATTCTTGTTCATGGTAATAGTTTTAGAAGTCCGCTCGCTGCAGCTAAGGAGAAATGCAAGGAAGGAAAGGATCACTATCGTTCTAGGAATTTTCATGTTGCATTTCCTTCTTTAATTCTTTGATATCTTCAATCAGGCGTTCGGTTTCGGTAGGGTTTGTGCCATTATATACACCGCGTATTCTTCTTTTGCCATCAATGAGTATGAAATTCTCAGTGTGTAAAAATTCATTTTCGCTTTTCTTTAATCCAACTTCCTCGTCAGCAAAATATCCCTGTCGGGCAATGGTATAGATCTCTTTGCGATCGCCGGTCAGGAGATGCCATTGATCACCATTAACCCCATGACTATTGGCATACGCTTTCAATGTCGCGACGCTGTCCATATCGGGAGTAACAGAGTGGGATAGAAGCAGCACATCCTGATCGCCTTTGAACGCATGTTGAATACTTCCCATGTTCTTCGTCAGTCGGGGACATATTCCGGGGCATACGGTAAAGAAGAAATCGGCAACTACAATGTGATTGTCAATAGTCTTGTCGCTGATGGTATCTCCGTTTTGATCAATGAAAGAAAAGGCAGGTATGGTGTGAATGGAAGTGAATGAGTCGGCGTCTTTTGAAATCCACTGCGGCGTGAAGTCGGCGGTATTAAAATAGGGGAGTGTTTCGGGAGTATTCGAACAGGCCGTCGCACCGGCGAGGCAGATCAGGCAAAGGATTCGTTTGAGGGTTGTAGCGTTCATTACTAATGAGATGCTTAAGTCAGAATAAACTTGCGGATGTTGGAAGATTTATTTTTTGGGCTGTGGTCCGGGAACCATCATTTTCAGGACCTCATTAATGACAGCATCAAATTTGACTGCTTGCTCGGGCGTGCACAACGCTCGTACTTTGACAAAATGTTCAAACGTGTTCATTTCCATTTGTTGTTGCAGGCGTCCGACAGAGGACACGGACTCTTTAACTGCAACTTTATTATTCTGGGGTAAATAGCTAAAAGTGAGCATTTTATAGAATCTGAGGCTATCGTTAATTGATGTTGAAGCACTCTGATGTTCTTCCATAAGGCCATGATAAGTCTGGATTTGTTCAGGGCTAAATCCTACCTTTTCAATAAGGAAATTTGCTGGCCGGGTACCACCCTGACCAGGTCCATGAGGTGGTCGGTTAAGCCACATAAATGATATCGTTGCAACGTTCAGGACAATCAGCAAAATGATGATCGTCACGAGAATTCTTGGTTTGTCGAAGTAATTCATATCGTAGAATTAATATTGGTAGGAGCTGTTGTTAAGACCCATTTCCGTCGCGATTAAATTCGTAGCGCTGTTAGCGGAATTATTGCCGTTTAGCTGAGTCCAGGTGAAAACATTCAATATCAAAATGAAACTCAAGGCGAGAGCCAATTTGAGAACAGGCTGAGTTACCGGAGGCTTTGCCTGCATCCTGTTCCGGATCTTTTCATACAAAAAGGGATTTGCGGAAACTGGTTTCAATCCGTCCAGACTACTTAGGATGTTCTCAATTTCTTCATTTCGGTCTCTCATAATAGTAAGATGTTTTTAATTTGAAAAACTTGCGGGGTCATTTGAATTTATTTTCTAATTTTTTCTGAAGGTTGTGTTTTGCCCTATGAATCAACGACTCGACAGACGCAAGGGAGACATTCATGACCTTCGATATCTCCGCGTAGCTTAAGTCTTCGACCTTATGAAGGGTAAATGCAATTTTCTGGTTCTCAGGAAGGGAATCAATAGCTTTGAAAAGTATGGCTGCCCGTTCCTGGTTTTCAAGAATAACTCCTGGATGAATAAAGTCAGGAACATCAACTTCCGGC
>JBBRFP010000374.1:0-2603 GCA_038241465.1 Cytophagales bacterium
GATTCATTCGTCCTGAAAAAGCATTTGCGGTAAGAGTTGCCGTGGCTGGTTCCATGACATATTGATAGTTGGATCCCGCGCGATCACCACCGAACAGTGTGCCGTTGATCGATGACGATTTTGAAAGAACAGAACCGGTTAAGCGGAATCTGTTTTTTCCGGACGTTTTGTCGTACCCAATTTTTCCGTAGATCGATGGACCCCGTGCCCCCTGACCTGTAACGCTTCCCTGAATTTCTCCATTAGTAGAACCACCCATTAGAATAATTCCATGTTTTTGCCAATACAATTCAGCACCGATTTCAGTTGTGAACGCATCCATGATATTATTTTCAATAAATGGATTCCAGAGTGTATTGCCTCCATCGCTTCTGCGAAAGTGAGCGTCACCATAGTTTATTTCCATGTGGCCGATTTTCAGGGTAAGGTTTGTCCATAGTTTATTCATCATTTCGCTATTCATAAACCCAACCTTGTCAATTTGGAAATACCCGCCCTTTACCCAGAATTCATTATGATGATGTGAAGACATGTACGACACTAAGCTCACACGAACACCGTCTACGATCTGCACGTCGATATTAAAATTAGCCATTGCCAGAGGAAAGCCCTGCTGAAGGTCATACAACGGGACGCCACTTGAATTACTATGCTGCAATGTTTGATATCCTTGCGTGAAGTTTGCACCGATCCTGATTTTTAGTCCCTCAAATGGTAGCGTGTCAGTTTTTGAAGTCTCATAGACATTTATACCACGCTGATCATAGGGGCGGAAGTATTGAATCTCGCTCCGCTGCCCAAAGGAGGCTTGTGTTAATAAAGTGAGAAGGAAAATTAGAAAGTGCGTGCGTTTGGTAGTGTGTTTCATGTAGGATGTTTAGAAATTATATTATTTGGATTTGGCTTGTGGAGTGACGGGCGTAAGGACCAGATTGAAGTTTACGGTTACTTCATCACCAACAGTGATTGTTCCGAAAATTGCAGTTGGTTTCTTCATTTTGTAGTCCGTCATTTTGATTTTTTCTGACGCAGAAATCTGTAAATCTCCGTTCGGGAGAACATTCACTTTTGTTTTGAATGTGACTTTTTTTGTTTCCCCTGCCATGTTAAGGTTACCTTTTGTTTCGATGGTGTAAATATTATCGGAAACGGTTTTTACCTCGCCGCTGGTGAATGTGAACAGGATATAAGGATTTTCTTTATACCTGAAAGCAGCGTATGTTTTATTGTTCATTGTCTTTCCTTTGGTGCTTTTGATTCCTTCTACCAGTATTTTGATTTCAGTAGATTTAATGGATTTTAGAATTCCGTTCCGGACGTCAAACAGACCTTTACATTGAATATCGGTGATGTCTGATTTCCAGTCGTGGAGGGAAGATGTGCCCTCGATGCTGCCAACTGCTGACTTCTTTGAAAAATTATCCTGAGCCTTTGTGCTCATTACTGCCAAAAGTATAATGGTGCTTAATGCAAGCGTTGTAAGGAATTTTGATTTCATGCTTTCTACCTTTTTTATTTTTCAGAAAGGTAGGACCGCTGATATAGCAAACGCCTGACATATGGGTTAGCTATTGATGACTTTCGTCAGTTTAATAAAATTATTTGAAATGTTAGATTGAAACAGTATATACTGGTTGAATGATATATACTATTTAAACTTAAAAGAATTGACTACGGGGCCTGGAGCGACAAAAAAGAGCTTATGTATTCGGGTGAAAAAGAGAGATGTCAAAGAAAGAACGCAAAGCATGCCGAAGTTGCGATCAAAGGTATTTATTAGAGTGCAGAATTGACGGAAGGATAGAATAGTAATGGGTTGATTTACTCAGCTTATCGTCAATTGAAAATCATGCCTGCTTCCAAGAGATGAGTAATTCCAAAATATTTGCATCGTTCAATATGCGATAGGACTACCTCATTTAAGCTTTTGATCAAAAAAGTCAATTGTCCGTTTCCAGGCAAGCTCGGCAGCGACCTTATCAAAACGTGGTGTGGTATCGTTATGAAACCCATGATTGACTTCCGGATAGACGTCCGCGGTATAGTCTTTCTTATTTTCTTTTAATGCTGCTTCGTACGTGGGCCACCCTTCATTCACGCGTGTGTCGAGTCCTGCGTAATGGATAAGAAGAGGAGCTTTGATCCTTGAAACATCTTCAACAACGGGTTGACCACCATAAAAAGGTACGGCTGCCGCGAGATCGGGAATCCGGACAGCCATCATGTTGGTAATCCATCCTCCAAAGCAAAATCCAACCACACCAACTTTGCCATTGCAGTCTTGATTACTTTTCAGATACTCATACGCTGCAATAAAATCTTCAAGCATTTCATTGCGGTCACGTTTGCTTTGAAGTTCGCGGCCCTTGTCATCATTACCCGGATAGCCACCGAGGGGAGTTAGCGCATCCGGTGCAATAGAAATAAATCCAGCCACTGCCGCACGCCTTGCAACATCTTCAATGTAGGGGTTCAAACCTCTGTTCTCATGCACTACGACAATGCCGCCAAGTTTACCCTTCGCGTCCACAGGCTTTGATAACAACGCCTTGATCGTTTTGCCACCCTTAGGAGAGTCATAATTGACATATTCTGATTTTAAT
>JBBRFP010000375.1:0-2602 GCA_038241465.1 Cytophagales bacterium
GGGGGCAAAAATGAAAATAAATGAGGGCTCTTGCAATCTGTGAATCTATTATAGAGACCAATCACTGAATTCTTGCCTTCTTTTGATACTTTTGCGGCCGAATTCAACTAATCAAACCTCAATAAAATGTCAGGAAACAGGACCTTTACCATGCTTAAGCCGGATGCGGTGGGCGCTGGAAACATCGGCGCGATCGCGAAAATGATCGAAGAAGCTGGTTTCAAAATTATTGCAATGAAAAAAACCCGCTTGTCAACAGAATTGGCAGGTAAATTCTATGAAGTTCATAAAGCAAGGCCATTTTATGGTGAACTTGTCAGTTACATGTCATCCGGTGCAATTGTGCCAATGATCCTGGAAAAAGATAATGCAGTGGAAGATTTCCGTAAGCTGATCGGCGCAACAGATCCTAAAAAAGCAGAAGCCGGTACGATTCGTGCGCTGTTTGCAAAATCAATCGACGCCAATGCTATCCATGGATCTGACTCTGATGAGAATGCGGCCATTGAAGGGAACTTTTTCTTCTCACAATTCGAACGGTTTTAATTCTCGCTTGTTAATGTTGTTTAACCGGGAATGTTCCCGATAGCTCATTACTTTTTGCCACGCAACCATAACGTGCTGCGTGGCAGACGTTCAACTGAAACAGTATTTAAAATATTTCGCTTCCTCTATGAACATCGATCCGCTCTACTCAGAAAAATTTGAATCACGTCACATCGGACCAGACCATCGTCAGATTTCCGAAATGCTAAAGGTGGTAAATGCACCTTCGGTTGATTCGCTGATCGAACAAACCGTTCCGCCGAACATCCGGTTAAAGAACCCATTGAATTTACCAGCGGCTAAATCGGAATTTGATTTTCTGAGAGAGTTTAAAAAGACGATGTCCAAGAATAAAATCTTTAAATCATTTCTTGGCACAGGTTACTATAATACAATCACACCCGGAGTAATCCTTAGAAATATTCTCGAAAATCCAGGATGGTACACAGCCTATACTCCTTATCAGGCTGAGATCGCGCAGGGACGTCTGGAAGCGTTGATCAATTTCCAGACAATGATCATTGATCTCACTGGGTTACAAATAGCGAATGCTTCACTTTTGGATGAAGCTACTGCAGCGGCCGAAGCAATGCACTTATTGCATGCGTCAAGAAAAGCGAATAAAAAGAATGCTGCTCAATTCTTTGTTGATAAAAATGTTTTTCCACAAACGATAGACTTATTAAAGACTCGCTCTGCTCCTCTTGGGATTGAGCTCGTTATCGGGGACATTGATAAGCTTGACATTACTTCTCCTGACTTATTTGCGATCTATATTCAAAATCCAAATAATAATGGCGCAGTAAAAGATTATACACCACTGATTGATTCGGCCCACGAAAAAGAAGTTTATGTGGTAATGGGAACGGATCTCATGAGCCTCGTGCTGATGAAGTCACCGGGTGAGATGGGCGTTGATATTGCTGTTGGAAGTTCTCAACGCTTTGGAGTGCCTATGGGGTTTGGTGGTCCGCATGCTGCGTTCTTTGCCATACGTGATGAGTTCAAACGACTGATCCCAGGACGTCTTATCGGTGCCTCACTTGATGCAAAAGGAAATCCCGGATACCGCATGGCACTTCAAACACGTGAGCAACATATCCGTCGTGAAAAAGCTACATCAAATATTTGTACCGCACAGGTGCTACTGTCTGTTATGGCGGGAATGTATGGCGTTTATCATGGCCCTGAGGGAATCAAAAAAATATCCGGCAGAATTCACGGTTTAACAAAAATGCTCGAAAACGGAGTCAAAGAGCTCGGTCTGAAGCAAGTGAATGAACATTATTTTGATACGCTTAAGATCGCTGTTGAGGACATTAACGCCGTTGAACGCGAAGCTGTTAATCATGAATTTAACTTCCGTTATTTCACAGATGGATTTGTGGGGATATCACTGGACGAGACAACTTCTTCGGATGACGTAAACAAAATACTTTTTGTTCTTGCCTCTGGGCTTAATAAGACGACAGTTACAGGAAGGTCTGAAGGAAAGGGACTCAGTTGGCCCACTTCATTGATCAGAACTTCATCTTTTCTAACGCATGCGGTTTTCTCTTCGCATCACAGCGAACATGAAATGCTTCGTTACATCAAGAAACTTGAGAGCAAAGATCTTTCAATGGTTCATTCTATGATCTCTCTGGGATCCTGTACGATGAAATTGAATGCAACCGCCGAAATGATCCCTGTAACTTGGCCTGAGCTTGGCCAAATACATCCATTCGCACCAGCCAATCAAACAAAGGGGTACGCCGAAATGATCACTCATCTTGAAGAGTGGTTAAAAGAGATCACAGGATTTACGGGAATATCGCTTCAGCCAAATAGCGGAGCACAGGGTGAGTACGCCGGACTGTTAGTTATCCGCGCCTATCACCAGGCACGTGGTGACCATCACAGAAATATTTCATTAATACCATCTTCGGCTCACGGAACAAACCCGGCGAGCGCGGTGATGGCTGGAATGGAAGTTGTGGTAGTGAAATCAGATGAGGACGGAAAGATTGATGTCGCTGATCTGACAGCAAAGGCGGTCCAATATAAAGACAAGCTT
>JBBRFP010000376.1:0-2596 GCA_038241465.1 Cytophagales bacterium
CGGTCAGACATCGCTAAGCAAATTGCGGAAGCTCGTGATAAAGGTGATTTGAGTGAGAATGCTGAGTACGATGCCGCAAAAGATGCGCAAGGCCATCTTGAGGCAAAGATTGCACAGCTGGGTGAAATCGTGTCCAACGCACGCCTCATTGATGAAAGCAAACTTGATACAGAAACTGTTTCCATCCTGTCCAAGGTCACCATTAAGAATAAAAAAAATAATGCATCCGTTACCTACACTCTTGTTTCTGAAGAAGAAGCAGACCTGAAGGCAGGAAAAATCTCAACACAATCACCCATTGGAAAGGGATTGCTTGGAAAAAAGAAGGGTGACTCAGCAAAGATCAAGACTCCTGCTGGTGAGTTGGAATTTGAGATCACCAATATTGCGATCTGATAATGGCTTCTATCTTCACGCGAATTATCAACCGTGAGATTCCGGCTCACATCGTGGCGGAAGATGATCAATACATTGCGTTCCTGGATATTATGCCATTAACGAAAGGTCATACGCTCGTGATTCCTAAAAAGGAGATCGATTATATTTTTGATCTGGACGATCAAACGCTGTCAGGCCTTCATATGTTTGCCGCTAAGGTTGCAAAAGCAATCAGGGGTTCCGTCAATTGTAAACGGATAGCAGTGGTAGTGTTAGGAATGGAAGTACCGCATGCGCACATTCATCTGATTCCCATGAACGTCATGAGCGACGCGAATTTTTCCAATCCAAAGCTTAAGCTTGCCCAGGAAGAGCTCGGAGAAATAGCAGAAAAGATTCGTAAATCATTCTAAGCATGTCTGATATTGTAAGACCGACGCTGTTGCTCAATGAAGCAATCTGTAAGTCCAACATTAGACGCATTGCTGAAAAAGCAAGTAAAGCAAATGTCACTTTCCGTCCTCACTTCAAGACGCATCAGTCACATGAAATAGGCCGCTGGTATAGACCTCACGGTGTTACGGCGTGCACTGTTTCGTCTGTGAAGATGGCCGCTTATTTTGCCGAGGATGGATGGAATGATATAACCATTGCTTTTCCAATGAACACCCGTGAGATTGGTGAGATCAATCGACTGGGTTTGACTGGTAAATTGAATCTCCTTGCAGTCGATGCGGAAGGTGTAGCGTTGTTAACCAAGAAGCTTGCATCACCTATTGGGATTTTTATTGAAATAGACCCCGGATACAATCGCACCGGGCTGAAGTCAACCAACTATTCTGGAATTGATAAAATTCTCGCCGCTATTGCCGAAAACAATCTCATGGAATTCAAGGGATTTTTGAGTCATGCTGGTCAAAGTTATAGGGCTACCAGTCATTCAGAGATCATGAGAATTCACGATGAGACTACGGGGCTTGTGAAAGTGCTCGGAGATCATTATCGCGATGCGTTCCCCGATCTGATTCTTTCCGTAGGTGATACACCAACTTGCTCCGTTGCAGATCATTTTTTGGGTATCGATGAAATCAGGCCGGGCAATCTCGTATTTTATGATTTGCAGCAAAGTGTTATTGGTTCTTGTAAAAAGGATCAGGTAGCAATAGCCATAGCATGTCCGGTCGTAGCAATGAACCTTGAACGAAATGAGGTCTTTGTTCATGGTGGAGGCGTTCATTTTGCAAAGGATTTTTTAATGAGCGTCGAGGGAACGGTTTCGTTTGGTGAGGTGGTACTACTTAATGATGCAGGCTGGGAATTAAACTCAACCTCAATGTATATGAAATCGCTTTCGCAAGAGCATGGGGTGATTCAGGCAACGCCTGCGGAAATGAGAAAGATTAAAATTGGCGACTGCATCGGAGTGTTGCCGGTGCATGCTTGTCTTACGGCGGATTCGATGGGGGAGTATAGTACTCTTGACGGAAGGGTTATTTCTATGATGAAGTGATTACTTTTTATTTTTTAAACGGTAAAAAGTAAAAAGTCGGTTGCGGAATGGATCATGACTTTTCTGCCACTTTGCTATTCTTCAAATCGCCTACAGCAATTTAATATCCACATTTAATGGATACCGCATCAGATAATCCAACGCATCCTGCACGGTCATCCCTTCAAAAAGAACTTTGTAAAGGGTATCGGTGATCAGCGGCCGGATCTTATAATAGTCACTGCATTTTTTCGCGATGCGGATTGTATTCACACCTTCCGCGACTTCCTCCATGTCGTCAAGGATGTCGTCAAGTTTCTCTCCTTTGGCAAGACGAAATCCTACAGTGTAGTTACGACTCATGGGACTGTTGCACGTTGTAACCAGATCACCAATTCCCGCCACTCCTAAAAAGGTTTTAGTATCTCCGCCCAGCACGCCACCGAGATAAACCATTTCTACCGCACCGCGACTGATCAGAAGACCTTTGGCGTTTTCTCCATAGCCTAATCCACTCAACGCACCCGAAGCGATGGCGATAATATTTTTTAACACGCCGGCGATCTCCACACCAACAAGATCATGATTCTCATAAACCTGAAAGCGGCCATTCCTAAGTGCTCGTTTGCCTGCCTGTATCACTTCCTGAAAATGACTTGCGACCACCGTTGCTCCTGGCTGTCCCTGCGATAGCTCTTTCGCAAGGTTGGGTCCTCCGAGGCATCCCAC
>JBBRFP010000377.1:0-2582 GCA_038241465.1 Cytophagales bacterium
AGTGACTTTCTTCTGTTGAAGCAAAGAGCCACGGAAACCGGAGCGCGCATTCAGGAATACATATTTCTTAACCTTGGGATTTCAAAGGAAAATCAAGCGCAGATATTAAGAGATGAACAGCCTTCTATAGCTGATGTTGCACAGCAGATCGTTGGTTCGGCGACGTATATCCTTACCAACTTTATACTAATTGTCGCCTATATTTTCCTTTTGCTCTACTACCGGAGTCATATCCGGAGCTTTTTATTAAAATTGACGCAGTCTTCGCAGCGATCAGAAATGGAGGATGTACTCAATCGTGTAGCTCATGTCTCTCAGCAATATCTTGTAGGACTGGCTAAAATGATCGGACTTTTATGGATCATGTATTCCATAGGCTTTGCTATCGTGGGGGTGAAAAATCCTTTTTTCTTTGCGATACTTTGCGGTCTTTTAGAAATCGTCCCCTTCGTTGGAAATATTACAGGCACGTCGTTAACGGTTTTAGTATCAGCCGTTCAGGGTGCCAGCACTCCCATGTTGCTAGGCATCATAGGAACATACGGCCTTGTACAATTCATCCAAGGTTGGATCTTGGAACCAATTATTTTAGGTCCGCAGGTAAAAATCAACCCTTTTACGACGGTCATTGTATTGGTTATTGGTGATCTGATATGGGGAATACCGGGAATCTTCCTTGCAATACCTCTTATTGGGATGGTGAAGATTGTTTGTGATCATGTAGAATCACTCAAGCCTTATGGATTTCTTATCGGGGAAATTGAAACTGGAAAAAGAAGAACATTTTTTAGTAAAAAATGAGCTTGAACAGCCTGCAGCTTGTTGTAGGCTCAGAGTTCAGAGCGATACGAAACTCTGAACTCTGAACTCTGAACACTCTGAACTCAACTATTATACGCCGCCGCAAACTCCTTTGCAAAATCCTCTAATTTGATTGAGCCTGTCGCCGGCTGGTTAATAACATCTTCTTGCATCTTTCCATTTCTGATTGCCGCACCCATTTCTGTAAATGCGCTGGCATGACCCGCAGGCACACCACCATCAATCATTCCCTTCAATTGTTGTTCATCGGTAAATACCACCCATGGCATTTCTTTATTAATCGATTTCCCCAGAATACCGACAATTTCATTTCCAGTTCGAAGATCACCCACGATGTATCTCACGGAATTTCCGGTGAAGCTAATGTTCATTAATTCCTCCAGGGCAACTTTAGCGATGTCACGAGTGTCAACAAGCGCGATCTTCTCATCGCCATAATTCGCTCCCATAATTCCTGCGTGTTTGATCATCGGGATCTGACTAAGTAGATTATAGTAGAAGGATGACGGGCGAAGGTGCTTAACATTGAGTCCCGGTACGTTGTTAAGATCATTTTCAAAAAAGTGCATAGCATTAACGGGTCCAGTTCCTTTTCCAAGATGAGCTCCAATACTGCTCAGGTTGACAACATATTTAATGTTGTTCGCTTTGATTGCTCCAACATAATTTGAGATAACTTCATCTTGCGAAGCTCGCCAGTTGTTGGTCTGCCAGATCGGGGGAATCATTGTGTACACGACTTCGGCTCCTTTAAAAGCATCGTTGACAAAAGCTCGATCCGAAAGCGAGCCAACGATCGCCTTTGCACCCATTGCTTCAATCTCTTTTACTTTTTCATTGCTGCTGGTAATGATGGTAACATCCTTACCTGCCTTTACAAGTCCTTCTGCGATCGGCTTGCTGATGTGGCCCAGGGAGCCGGTGATAACATAGCGCTTCATGATTTCGTGATTTAGTGAGTTGATGATTGTGAATACATTGCAATTCTACACTTTTAGTTCTTAATTTGCATCTATGTATTAAATACTGATATAGTCATTATATTAAGACTATTATTGATAATCAAATAGTTATGAATGAAAATAAATTTGATATACCGAACTGTCCCGTTACGGCGACGATGGATGTTATTGGCGGAAAGTGGAAAATATTAATCATACACCTTATTAATAATGACATCAATCGGTTCGGAAAACTTAGCCTGATTTTAAAGAACTGCAGCCGTCAGATGCTGACAACCCAGCTTCGTGACCTGGAAACCCATGGCATTATTACCAGCGTAATTTATGCTGAGATACCTCCAAGGGTGGAATATTTTTTAACTCCGAAGGGTAAGTCATTAATCCCTGTTTTAAATGCAATGCGTGATTTCGGATTGGCGTATAACTTGAAGCACCTTGAGCCAGCAGGCGTTTTATAATAGTTAGGTCTGGGAAACTAGTCAATTGACAAAGCGTGTACTATTAGTTTGATATTTCCATCTAGTGCGACGGAGTAAGTCTACAGATTTGGGAAAGGTTCGCTCAACTGCAAAATTGCATATTGTTTCAATTGTTTGAAGTGCGCTCGTAATCATCCGACCTTTCGATCCTCAAATTAACTTATCTGAATGTGGGAAAGTAATATGAGATTATTTGCTAGATCAAAAAGTTGGAGCATGTGAACAATCAATAAAGCGCCCTTTCCGGCTCAGATCGTCCCGTAGACAGTAGTTTTATGTATATATAAAATATTTGCTATATAAATCGTAACTTCAAAGG
>JBBRFP010000378.1:0-2569 GCA_038241465.1 Cytophagales bacterium
AATGCTCATCTGTAACAGGAATAAAAAGTCCCTTGCGATAAAGGCCGGGATGATCATCGCCCATTCCTGTGTAGATCACATTTTTGGTTGTATCGGTTCCGATCACGAACAATGGCTTTTCAAAACCTCCGATATTTAAGCCTCTACGTTGTCCAATGGTATAGTAATGAGCGCCGTTGTGTTCTCCTACTACTTCCCCTATTTCTGGTGAAAGCGTGTAAGGTAACGTGACGTGCTCAAGATCATCATCCGAAAATCCGTTCTTGAAGACATCTGCATTCATGGAAACTTCGATGACGTTTCCTTTTTTCGTTTCCAGTCGTTGTTGAAGAAAATCAGGCAAGTGAACTTTGCCGACAAAGCATAAACCCTGAGAGTCTTTTTTTTCTGCTGTTGCTAATCCTGCTTTCCGTGCGAGATCTCTTACTTCAGGTTTTAATAACTCGCCGATAGGAAATAGTGCTTTCGCAAGCTGACCCTGTGTGAGCTGACAAAGAAAATAGCTCTGATCTTTATTCGGGTCTTTTCCGGCCAGCAGCCGATAATGTGTCTGTCCGTCTTTTATAAACTCATCTTTACGACAATAATGTCCCGTTGCAACAAAATCTGCTCCCAGCTTTAAAGCTGCATTCAGAAATACATCAAACTTTATCTCACGGTTGCATAAAACATCCGGATTGGGCGTCCTTCCACTTTGATATTCCGCGAACATATAGTCGACTATCCGTTCTTTGTATTCCTTACTAAGATCGATTGCCTGAAATGGAATGCCAAGATGCTGAGCTACGATCATTGCATCGTTGCTGTCATCAAGCCATGGACATTCGTCGCTGATGGTCACTGAATCGTCATGCCAGTTTTTCATGAACATACCAATGACTTCGTAACCCTGCTCTTTCAACAAATAGGCCGTCACACTCGAATCCACTCCGCCCGATAATCCAACAACCACCCGCTGCCGGGTAGGGGAATTAATAGCGGATGGATTTGCGTGCGCTGACATTATTTTTTAGCGGTTAAGTTTTCGTTAAGCAGTTCGTTAATGATCTCATTGAACCGCTGTTTAAACTGATTATAATAAACCCCCGTTCCTGGACCTTCAAATCCTGTACGAATGTGTTTCACTTTCCCATCCTTACCTATAAATATAGTCGTTGGAAAGGCCAGCACCTGGTTCAGCATCGGAAGAGTTTCGGCCGCTTTCTTTTTATCATTTGTTCCGGCAATTACAAAATCGTAAGGCACGCTTAGCTTATTCTTCATTTTCTTAACTCGTTCGCTCGCATAGGTGAAATCATCTTTACGCTCGTAAGCAAGTCCGACTATTTCAACCCCACGAGCTTTATTTTCGGTGTACCATTGAGAAAGGAATTTAGTTTCGTCCATACAATTGGGACACCATGTGCCGAAGATTTGGAGAATAACAACCTTGTTTTTAAACTTCTCATCCGCAAGACTTATTTTATTGTTATTCAGATCAGGGAAACTGAATTCAATCTTTTCAAAGCCAGGCTTTAGGAATGTCAATGATTCTGCATCTGGCATCATCGCGTTGTCATCTTTAATGCCAATCCAGCTTTCGTGGCTTGTGGCCCCCGACCAATAGTCACCCATGATAGTTTTATCATCCTTCTTAGTAGCTGTAAACAGGAATGAATGATTTCCATCAAACGTGCTGAGGTATAGTTTATCTCCGATCACATTTCCTTCCAGATAACGGTAATCCCCCATTGTTGTAAGGAAGGTTCCTTCGGCATGGTTCCCTTTTTGAGCGAACACCCCAACAGAAATTGTTGTATCGTTTTTGTCGCTAATGAAGGTGACTGAGTATTTTCCAGTAAAGTCGGTGGCAGGTATGCTATCAGTAGCCTTCTCAAACCGGAAGTCCTCCCCAAGAGTTGCGGTGAATGGCATGTGGAAATCTGGAGCATAATTTTTATAATAGAATCCTTTCAGTGTATTTCCATCGACCTTTGCGCGAAGACCCGCATCAAAAATGTGCAAGACCATATCAACGGAGTCTCCATTGATAGTGACCTCATCGAGCGTTAATTTCTCGGCGGCATTTTTTAATTGAACCAGGTATTTCTGATCCACTTTGTGGACCTCAAAATTGAAGGGGAGGAGTTGTCCTTGCTGTTCCAGCACTCCGCGCCAGATTCCGGTTGAGAGTTCAACAGGCCTTGTTGAGCAAGAAGCGAACATGGCGAAAACACCGAAAAAATAGATAATTCTCATGAATTGGATGATTTTTAGATGACAACGCAAAAATGCACCAAATGATTCTAATTTCGCTGGTGCCTTCCATTTTTAACTATTCATTAATAAATGTTTAAAGATTTAAAAGTTTTAGAACTCGCGTCCGTTTTGGCTGGCCCAAGCGTTGGGCAATTTTTTGCTGAACTCGGTGCTGAAGTAATTAAGATTGAGAACCTCAAGACCGGCGGAGACATCACCCGTTCCTGGAAAGGAGCAGGGGAAAAATCGGAAGATCTTTCTGCGTATTTCTGTTCTTGCAATTGGGGTAAGAAATCAGTGGCTATTGATCTTGATACTAACTCAGGGAAAA
>JBBRFP010000379.1:0-2562 GCA_038241465.1 Cytophagales bacterium
TAGATGTGGCAGGTAAAACAGAAAGTTTTTTATTTCGCACTTATTACGGTAAGGTCTTTGTTGAGAATTTCAGAAGAGGAGATCTAATCAAAGTGCGGGTAAATGTTGATGTAACGTCGCGCGAGCGGCTTAAAAAGCAAAAGAAAGACAACGCTTTTATAGCGATGTACAGGGATTATTTTGCGCGGGATTACATCGAACAGGTTAAAATAAAAGATGAATGGATTTCAACTTCGGAGCGAAAAGAGGAGATCGGTAAAATGAACTTCAGAAATGGGAAGGTATTTTTGGACTTGGTGGTTACTGATATCTACAAGGAAGATGGCACGACGGTCGGGATCGTCTTTAAAAATGGTCTGGTTGGAAATTTTGCCTTTCCTAAGTATGCGAGGAAATCGGTAGACGCTATTATAGTTGGCGATGTTGTCTCTTTTGTTGGGTATCGCTCTTCAGGAGAAGAGTCAGCCTATCCCATTCCGGGTGTAAAAGCGGTTTACAATTTTGGCCAGCTCATAAAAAATAAGGGTATAATTAAATCCATGCTGTATAAGCAAAATTTCGCCTGCATAGGTTTAGTTTTAACAACGCGCGACAATGGTGAAGTAAGCGTATCCTTTCCAGGCAATTATGCTACGCGTGTCGAAAAGTTTGCGAAATCTGGAAAGGAAGTTGTGATCTATCGAGGCGATTATCAAATTGAACATCAATTAAATCATCCTGAGCTTCATGCCATCGTCTCTGACGGTGACACGCTGAAAATCGATGATTTGTGGTTTTATGGCGGGGCTGATGTCAAACACGAGCATACGCCGGTAACCGTCTCCGGTAAGATCGGTAGAATCGATCGTGGTGTTAATAACAGGATGATTAGCTTTCTGGTCGCCAACGATGTATATGTTGACGTGAATGCCGGTAACATGGAACAAATTGCAAAGTATATTAAGAAAGGCGTTCAAGTGGAGATCGCAGGCGACGAGAGAATTAAGAAGGACGGCGAAATTTATTTGAAAGACTATAGAATATTGATACCTCATCGGATTAAAATCGATGGAAAAGAATTTTTATTACCCTAATTTGGAATGAAATGAAGATTCTTCTCATCGAAGACGAACCGCGCCTCAACTCTTTCCTCAAAGAAGGTCTTGAGCAAAATAACTATTCGGTCGATAGTGCTTTCAATGGGAGCCAGGGATTAGAACTCGCTTCATCCGGATCCTACGATCTGATTGTGCTGGATATCATGTTACCGGGACAAAATGGATTTGAAGTGCTGCAGAACATGAGGCAGTTCAAAATCAATACCCCGGTAATCATTATCAGCGCTCTGAACAGTAGTGATCATGTCATTCAAGGACTTGACGCCGGCGCTGTTGATTATATCAAAAAGCCGTTCGATTTTGGCGAGTTTCTGGCACGCATCCGCGCGGTGACAAGAAAGGGTGATCCACGTTCATTCACAAAATATAAAATCCAGGATCTTGAACTCGATCTTCTTTCGCGAAAGGCGTTTCTGGGAGGAAGTGAGATCAATCTTACCAGAAGGGAATTCTCCCTGCTGGAACTATTAATGACCCATGCCAATCGTGTTCTCTCAAAGACTGAGATTTCTGAAAAAGTATGGGAAGTGAATTTTGATATGAGCAGCAACGTGATTGAAGTTCATCTTTCTCAACTTCGCCGCAAGCTGAAAGAAGGCATTATTCACACGAAAGTGGGGATGGGGTATTATATTGAAGGAGAATTACTGAAACAATAATTGGCACAAGGCTATTCATTCTTCAAGAGCATCCGGGCAAAGGCCTCGCTTCTTTTTTTTGCTGTATTTCTGATTATTATCCTGCCGGTACTGTATATCATTTTTTCAAAAGTCAAATCGACACTTGAGAAAGCGGATACAAAGGAATTAAGAGTGGAAGCTGAAAAAATTATGAACCAGGTAACACTGGATCCTTTGATCATTCCACTGCCGCTGCCTGGCTATTCACTCAAACTGCAACACTACCGCGACCTTTATCCCGAGGAGATTTTCACATCACCAGACTTTCCCGTTTTGACCGGCGAGAGTTTTTTATTGGATACGTATGAGTTTGATACTTTAAAAGTTGTAAACCTCACACGTAAAGCGGAGGGACCCGGGAGCCTTATTCTTTCCCTTGCACGGAGCAACCGCCGATTATTGGATCAGGTCAATGATATTACGATCTATTTATCCGTGGCAAGCATTGCGTCACTCATCTTTGCGGGCATACTTGTATTGATGGCGACTGGCTTAATGCTAAAACCTCTTCAGAGGATTATCAACGTCGCAGAACGAATAAATGCTTCCAACAGTATTGAACGCGTCCCCGTCCCAACATCGGAAGACGAAAGCCGAAAGCTTGCTGAAACTCTCAACGCCATGCTTTCACGAATAGAGTCAACGATCAAGAACCAGATCAATTTTTTTGCTTCGGCTACTCATGAATTAAAAACGCCGCTCGCCGTCATGCAAACAGAGTTGTCCGTTTCTATAAATAAAACCAGGGATAGTGAGGTAAAAAAAATTCTTGAAAGTCAGCGGAT
>JBBRFP010000380.1:0-2549 GCA_038241465.1 Cytophagales bacterium
AAACCTTAAGATCCTTGCCGTCAGGACTCATCTGCAAAATGTTTGCCCGCAATAATTCTTTCTCAATTCCGTGTTCGGCAATATTCGATGATGAACCAACGCCGATATAAATCTTGGTTCCTTCTTTGTTAGCGATCATACTTTTAGTCCAATGTCTGGCGCCACCGGGCAGGTCAACAAGCTTTTCTGAGGGAGCGGTGATACTGGTTTGATCGTCTTTGTAAGGAAACCTGACAATCGCGTCTGTGTTGGCAACGTATAGCCAGTCATTTAGGAAAAGCATTCCAAACGGCTGGTTTAGTCCAGCAAGAAAAGTTGATCTAAAATCTACCACTCCGTTTTTATCACGGTCTCTGAGTAGCGTGATGCGATCGGCGCTGCTCTTCATGCTGTTTGATTTTGATGCGCCAATAATGGAAGCGCCAATCTTTTCAAAGAAGCTATGGTTAGAATTACTCTCGGCCACCAGCACATCACCGTTTGGTAAAACGTAAATCCAGCGTGGATTTTGAAAATCTGCTGCATAGGAAGACACTGAAAATCCAGCGGGGGCTCGAGGCTTCTCGTCATCTTTCCAACCCACAACCTTGCTGAATTTCATGGAAGACTTTGTGGCAAAAGGAGGAGGTAATGATGGCTGTTGATACTTGTCTTCCTGAGCAATGGCCGCTATTGCTGTCAGCGAGAAAACAAGAATCTGAACTACGATGGAGATGGTTTTCATGGCGGTATCGTTTCGAGATGAACTGCATAAAAAAAGTATGCCGGACATTGATTTATCGATTGATCAAAATTGAAAAGGTGGGACTACTAAATTTTTATAGGTGGTAAATATACATCCACCAACATCCTTTATATTTGCAACCTAATTCATTTTCCTGCTCTAAAACCTTTCCACCTATGAAACAACTATTTGTACCGATCCTTTTGGCCATTGTTATTTTCGCCTGCCAAACCACAAAACAGGAATCTAACGTCACAACAGGCGTGCCCACTCTCACATTGAAATGGAAAAGCGACACGCTTTTGACTACCTGTGAGTCAGTCATTTATGATGATACTAATAGTGTGCTGTACGTCGCGAACATCAATGGTGACCCAAGTGGAAAAGACGGTAATGGATTCATTTCTAAAGTGGATCTTGACGGAAAGATTACCAATCTGAAATGGGTAACGGGTATGGATGCCCCGAAGGGAATGGGAATTATTTCTGGTAAACTCTATGTTTCGGATATTGATCGCGTGCATGAAATTGATATTGCTTCCGGAAATATATTGAACACTTACAAAGCTGAAGGAGCGAAGTTTTTGAATGATGTGGCTACGGGTTCAGATGGTAAGGTGTTTATTAGCGATTCCGGTACTGGTCAGGTTCTACTTCTGGAAAATGGTAAAATATCTCTCTGGACTTCACAACCTAATCCTAACGGACTTCTCGTTGAGAATGGAGCATTACTAATAGCGCTTTGGGATGCAAAAACATTAAACAGCATCGATCTTGAAACAAAAGTCTTAACTCAAAAAACAGACAGTATTGACAACCCAGATGGCATCGAAGCGGTAGGGGATGGCGGCTATTTCGTTTCAAGCTGGAATGGCATGATTCACTATGTGAGTTCCGATTGGAAAAGAACATTGCTGTTGGACACGCGGCCTGATTCCGTCAGTGCAGCAGACATCGAATACATTCCTTCGAAAAAGCTATTGCTAGTGCCAACCTTCTTTAAGAATAGAGTGGATGCCTATGAGCTGAAATAGGCTCGACATTTAATCATCATCCTCACCTTTTAAAGAAATAACAAATGCAGCCCTGGTTGGACCCGGGAAGGGAATGTCTCCCTTCAGGCCATGCCATAGCACGCGGTTAAATTGAATATCATTGTTGGTATCTTCTTTTGCAAAGGAGAATTGCTCTGACATCTTCTGCCACTTATTAATGGCAACGTTCCTCTCGTCAAGATTGATGGCAGGACGGATCGCATGATATGAAAACGGTAAGGGTGCCGAGTTAAAACACGACCACATCGGGTTTGCTGCCGCATCATATTGAGTCATTGGCTCCATGCCAAGGAGAAGTTCAATCGTGCTGAGTACAGAAGCAGTGGTGTACAGCGAATGATCGACAAAGCTTCTCTTGATATAGCCGCCCGCCAAATAAACAGGACTCCGATGCGCATCAACATGATCTGCGCCGTTTTGCGCGTCGTCTTCCAAAATAAAGACTACCGTTTCGTTCCAGATCGAACTCTGCGATAAGGTTTCGATAAACATTCCTACGGCAAGATCATTATCTGCGACGTGTGCATACGGCGAAGGTCTGCCCAGCCGTACTCCTTCCGTATGATCATTTCCAAACCTGACCGTATTAAAACTTGCTACTTTATTTTCTCGTAGAAGATTCTGAAAATCCTTTTTCCAGACATAAAATCTACTGGTATCCCGGATTGCTAAATTATAGCTGGGAAACTGTGGACAGTTATGGCCGGCAAGAATTGGGATCGTAGGTTTGTTATCATTCATGAATTCACCATACGTGCGATAGGATATTC
>JBBRFP010000381.1:0-2515 GCA_038241465.1 Cytophagales bacterium
AGGTCACCCCTGACAGTCTGAAGTATATCATTCATGATATGTTTGAAACCATCACACTTTTCGAGAACAAAACAACGGATGCCACCTATGAAGAAAAAGGTAAAGATGAGTTTGAAGTCGTACTGAAAGTTTCATCTGAAAAAATGAGAGCCGATAGCACCGGTATGGAAACGAACATTCCTATCAATGACTGGATTGATATCGGTATCTATAGTAAAGACGATAAAAACAAAGCGAAGCTGATTTATCTGAAGAAGCATAAGATCACTCAGAAAGAAAATACCTATACCATCATAGTAAAAGAAAAGCCGACGAAGGCAGGAATTGATCCACTGCACAAATTAATAGACCGTCATTCCGACGATAATACAAAAGGATTGATTAAAAAACAGAAAGCATAGTAAATTAGAACCGTTCATTAAAAAGCTGGTTTCAAAGCCGGCTTTTTTTATGCCATCCAAAATTCCGCAAATTTTTAACTAATTGAAACGTGCTTGAAGGGATACCTGCGTCAGTCGCACAAAGTGAACACGGATCCAAATTATCAAACGTCATGACCGGTACGCTGATTCTGATTTCTGCTGCGATTTTCGCGCGAAAGATTTACTTAAGCCGGATTTCATAAAGCGCCTTTCTTGCCATATTTTTGCGCATGGCAGAGCAAATTCTCATCCTTGATTTCGGTTCTCAGTATACCCAACTGATTGCCAGGCGTATCCGCGAGCTGAACGTCTATTGCGAAATTCATCCTTTCAACAAAATACCGGTCATTACTTTGGATACTAAAGGAATTATCCTTTCAGGAAGTCCATGCTCGGTGCGGGACGAAGGTTCACCGGATGTTGATCTTTCTCTTTTTAAGAATGTTCCTGTACTTGGGGTCTGCTACGGAGCTCAGTTGATCGCTCAGAAATCCGGCGGTAAAGTCTTGCCTTCGCAAATGCGGGAATACGGAAGAGCTCGTTTATCCATGGTGAATCAGCACGATGAACTATTGAAGGAAATTTCTCTCGACTCTCAAGTCTGGATGTCTCATGCCGATACGATTGAATCCATCGGTAAGGACTACGAAATAATTGCGAGTACACCTTCTGTTAAAGTTGCTGCCTTTAGAAAGAAAGGTGAGAATATATTCTGCATACAATTTCATCCAGAGGTAACGCATACGCTGGAAGGTAAGAATCTGCTAAGAAATTTTGTGGTCAATATCTGCCGATGCTCTCAGGATTGGACACCGGATCAGTTTGTAGAGACTTCTGTTGCCGCCTTGAAAGCAAAGCTAGGAAATGATAAAGTAGTAATGGCACTTTCCGGTGGTGTTGATTCTACAGTTGCCGCAGTACTTGTTCACAAAGCAATTGGTAAAAATCTATACTGCATTTTTGTTGACAACGGATTGTTGCGAAAGAACGAATATCAGCAAGTGCTCGACTCGTATAAAGGGATGGGTCTGAACATAAAGGGTATCGACGCTAAAGAGAAATTTTACAAGGCACTGGATGGACTTTCAGAACCAGAAGCAAAACGAAAAGCCATTGGTAAGACGTTTATCGATGTTTTTGATGAAGAATCGCACACTATTTCTGATGTAAAATGGCTTGGGCAGGGAACGATTTACCCGGATGTGATCGAATCGGTTTCCGTCAAAGGACCATCAGTAACAATAAAATCCCATCACAACGTTGGTGGATTGCCGGCAAAGATGAAATTGAAGATCGTGGAGCCGCTGAATGCCTTGTTTAAAGATGAGGTAAGGCTTGTGGGGAAGACGTTAAGCATTGATCCTGCCATTTTAGGACGCCATCCGTTCCCTGGTCCTGGCCTTGGTATTCGGATTCTGGGCGACATCACACCAGAAAAGGTACGGATTTTGCAAGAGGTCGATTATATCTTCATTCAGGGCCTTAGAAGTTATAACTTGTATGATAAAGTTTGGCAGGCTGGCGCCATGCTGCTTCCCGTCCAGTCGGTCGGCGTGATGGGCGATGAAAGGACCTACGAGAAGGTAGTTGCATTGCGTGCAGTGGTTAGCGTAGACGGTATGACGGCAGACTGGTCTCATTTGCCTTACGAATTTTTGAGTGAAATGTCATCGGAGATAATTAACAAAGTAAAAGGTGTGAATCGGGTGGTGTATGATATTAGCTCGAAACCACCGGCTACGATAGAGTGGGAATAAACAATTTCAAAGCTTAATGTTCAGCCATATAAATATTCGTCGGTTTATAATTGGGTCTCTCGCCCTGTTCTGTTTCACTGCTTTTCAACAGGCGAATGCTCAGGACTATAAGCGCCTATATAAGAGCGCCAAGGATTTTTACAATGAGGGGCGTTATAGTCTTGCGATGGAAGCATTCAAGCCCATGATGGTGTATGACAAGAATAATCCATATCCTGAATATGCATCTTTCTATTTTGCAATGTCGGCGCTGAAACAAAATTATTTTGGCATAGCAAAGGACATGTTTATCGGAATCAAAAAGCAATATCCTGCATGGGATCAGATCAATGAAGT
>JBBRFP010000382.1:0-2508 GCA_038241465.1 Cytophagales bacterium
ATTTGAAGAATATGATTGGTTCTTTTGGCAATTCCATGTTCGCTTCCTGTGCATGGTCACTGAAATTGAGACCGATGCAGATGATCTTAGAGGGGCGTTTGATGGGCGGGCCGAAACGTTGCTCAATGTCGATCAATGGAAGAGCCTTGAGATTTTTTTCAACCCACGTTCTTAATCTTTTGATACCATCCGTTTCAAAAAAGCGTTCGCCAAAATCCTCACCGAATGCCTCGACGTCGACTATTTTGCCGTTTAAAATAATCCCCGGAAATTCTTTACCAGGTTGTCCATAACGAACTAGTTTCATCAGGTATTCAATTTAATAAAGCCACCATCAATTGGGTAATCACAACCGGTGACAAAGGCTGCTTCTTCAGAGCAAAGATATAAGGCAAGATACGCTACTTCCTCCGGTCTTCCCATTCTTCCAATGGGCTGAAGGCTGGAAAGTTTCTCGAACATCTCACGTTCGCTTCCAGGATAGTTACTTTTAATAAATCCATCCACAAACGGGGTATGCACTCGTGCGGGGGATATACTGTTGCAACGAATACCCTCGTGGATGTAGTCTTTCGCCACCGATAACGTCATGCTGACCACAGCGCCCTTGCTCATGCTGTAGGCAAAACGGTCGGGGATACCCAGCGTTGCCGCGATCGACGCGACGTTCAGGATGATTCCTTTTTTACGTTTCTTCATGTGTGGAATAGCAGCATACATGGAGTTATAAATGCCCTTGACATTTATCTGGAAGATTCGATCAAAATCATCTTCAGAAGTTGTTTCCAGTTTGGCGACACCGGCAATTCCTGCCGAGTTGACAAGAATGTCAATGGCTCCGAATTGTTGCATGACCTGTTGATAGGAGGAGATCATTTCCATTTGATTGGCAACATTGCATCCAATACAAATTGCCTGACCGCCTTTTTCTTTTATAGCGGAAACGGTTGTGTTACCCGCGTCCTCATTCAACTCAATGATGCATATTATTCCACCCTGAGCAGCGAAGCATTCCGAGATTGCCTTACCAATACCGCTTCCGCCGCCAGTTATTACAACAACTTTTTTTTCGAGACTAAAAATCATGTTCGATTAATTCGCGATTAATCCTTCGAGAAATTTCTGAAATTTGGGAGTATCGTATCGCACGGTGCCAACCTCCTTGCGTACGATGTTTCCATCGCGTGCGATCACAAACGTCGTGGGGATAGACGGTACACTAAGTTGCTTTGTCAGGTAGCCTGAAGGCTGATAGGCGGTGAAGGTAAATCCCTTTTTCTTCAAATAGTCAATGATCTTTGGAGTATCTGCATCTTTATCAAGGGATAACATGATGAAGATCGCCTTATCTTTTCCGAGTTTTGTATATAGATTTTGAATCCCTTCCATTTCTGCTCTGCACGGTCCACACCAGGTAGCCCAGACATTGAGAAAAATTACCTTTCCTTTAAATTCTTCAAAATTTATCCTTTTACCACTCAGATCTTTGATGGTAAAATTATAATCGAATTTTTCCCCGCCTTCCTCTATTTCATCCGACGCGTCTTTTAACCCTGTTTGTAAAACCGCCCACTGGCTAAAATAGGAGACAGAACTTATCAAACCGGTGGTCTGGAGAAGCACAATCAACGCGATTGCCAAACCAAATGGTTTTATCGCCTTAAAAATCCGAAAAACGATAATTTTGGTATGTTCTTTGAGATGCATCGAATGTCTTAATTGAGTAATTTGCTTCAATTTAGAATTCAAAAATGAATATTAAATCGCTACTCACAGCCTTTCTGTTAATAACTTTTTTCTCCTCCGGATTTTGCCAAAAAATCAAGTACAAGGAACTGATCGTTTTGCTCAATAATAAGCAGTTCAGTGATGCAGAGCCTTATTTAAAGAAGTATCTCAAAGAAAACGTCGATAATGGCAGCGCGTATATTTATATGGCCCAGATCTATCAGGAGAAAGCCGGGAAGATGGATTTGTTAAAGCAAACGCACGAAAAGGTATCTTTTCTCGATTCTGTTGTTTATTTCGCCACGAAGGCAAAGCCTTTAATTACGGAGAAAGAGCTTAGCAGGAACGATGAAAACTACCAGCAATATAGCCGTCGGGATTTTAGAACCGGCAAGTATGATATCACCCTTTCTGATGTTGTCCTGAGCCTCGACAACATGATCAAGCTCAAGGAGCGTGGAACGATGTACCTGACGTTGAAGGCTCAGTTCGGGGCAGCCCAGAATGCCTATACACGCGCTCAACGATTCTTTAGTGCGACACAAAAACCTTTCGCCTCGTCTAAAGAGTTCTTTCTCCGGGCAGATGAAAAACTTCTCAGTGATTTGAAATACCTGGCGCAAATTTACGACTCATGTCAGATGCATTTTAATGACTATCGGCAAAGCACTGAGTTGCTGGGAGGGAAGACTGGCTATAACCAGGATATCGATCCGCAAGAGATAGTTGAGTTTAAAACAGACGGCTATAGTGCTCCGGATTTTTATCACGATGATTTAA
>JBBRFP010000383.1:0-2494 GCA_038241465.1 Cytophagales bacterium
TTTCGCCAGCCAGTTTGCGCCAGCCTTTTTGGGACTTGCATCATGCAACCTTTATCGGAGATTCTGAACTTCATACTATGTTCAATTTGTCTACGTTAGAATTAAGTACCTTGTAAACCAAACAATGATTCATGCAAAGATATTCGATTTTGTGGGCAGATGATGAGATAGATTTATTAAAGCCGCATATACTATTCCTGCAGCAACGCGGGTACGACATCACACCGGTTAACAATGGTGCTGAGGCAGTTGAGCTGAATTCAACCCGGGCTTTTGACGTAATCTTTCTTGACGAGCACATGCCCGGTATATCAGGCCTCGAGGCGCTGGGGCAGATCAAGGCAGCCAAGCCGAATGTGCCTGTAGTGATGATCACCAAGAATGAGGAAGAACAGATCATGGAAGAGGCGATCGGTTCCAAGATCGATGACTATCTGATAAAACCGATCAATCCAAGCCAGATTCTTCTTTCCGTAAAAAAGATTCTCGATAAGAAGAGTCTTGTGATGGAGAAAACCAACTCAGGCTATCAGCAGGAGTTTCAGAGGATAAGCATGGCCTTCCTCGATGATATGAATCATGAACAGTGGGCCGACATTTATAAAAAACTTGTGTACTGGGAACTTGAGATGGATCAGTCCGATGCAAGTATGACGGAAGTACTCGAATCACAAAAAGTAGAAGCGAATGTAAACTTCTGTCGCTACATTAAACGGAATTTTGAAAGCTGGTTGAATGACCCCAAAGCAAACCGTCCGTTGTTGTCCCATCAGTTAATGAAAAAGAAAGTGTTCCCGGAAGTGAATGCCAACCGTCCTACTTTTTTAATTGTTATTGATAATTTGAGATACGATCAGTGGAAAGCCATCGAACCAGAGTTGATTGATTATTTTACAGTTGATAAAGAGGAAACTTATTATTCAATTCTGCCAACGACAACCGCGTACGCACGCAATGCAATTTTTTCGGGTATGCTTCCTTCTGAGATGGCGAAAACACATGCGGACATTTGGGTAGGAGAAGATGTGGATGATGGCAAGAATAATTTTGAAGATGAATTTCTCTCACGTCAGATCAAGAAGGCTAATCTGAATATGAAGTTCTCCTACAATAAAATAAAAAAGCTGGAGGAGGGAAAGGTTCTCGCCGATACCGTGAACAATCTATTCAATAACGATCTCAATGTGATCGTCTACAACTTTGTTGACATGCTGTCGCACGCCCGTACCGACATGGCGATGGTGCGTGAACTGGCACCCGATGAAGCGGCGTACAGATCTATTACAAAATCATGGTTTATTCATTCTCCATTACTTGAAATTCTTAAGAAGATATCTGAAAAGAAGGCAAGGGTGATCATCACTACGGATCATGGTACGATACGTGTAAAGAAACCTTTCAAGATTGTTGGTGATAAGACAGTGAATTCAAATTTGAGATACAAGCAAGGAAAAAATCTTGGATACGAAGGCGACAAGATCATGTCGGTGACCAAGCCGGAGAGATTTTTCCTTCCCAAAAACAATGTCTCGACCAGCTATGTATTCGCGATCGAAGATCAGTTCTTTGCCTACCCCAACAACTATAATTATTACGTCGGGCTTTATAAAGATACTTTTCAGCATGGAGGAGTGAGCCTTGAGGAGATGATCATTCCGCTAATTTTACTAACTTCGAAAAATGCCTGACGGTTGGGAAAGCTTTGGTGAACGGTTAACGGTTGATCAGTTACCAGAGGTTGCGGGTAAATTACTCGAAGCAGCCTCCGATCACACAGTGTGGCTTTTTTACGGCGAGATGGGTTCGGGAAAAACGACGCTCATCAAAGCGATTGGAGAACAAAAAGGCGTGGAGGATGGGATGAGCAGCCCGACATTTTCTATTATTAACGAGTACGATGCTGCTGACGGAAGAAAAATTTACCACTTTGACTTATACAGAATCAAGAATGAACGTGAGCTGATGGAACTAGGAGCAGAGGAATATTTTGATTCTAATGAATTGTGCCTCATCGAATGGCCGGAGAAATTAGGATCACTAATGCCTTCAGATCCTTTCAGTATTCGATTAACGACAACCGGGCCCCATCACAGAAAAATAGAGTTTAAGAAAGCATGACAGCGAAAAAGTCGGGATTTGAAACATTGGCTCAGGCGAGTGTTTACACGCAGGAGAAAATGATGAAGGTAAAACAGGATAACAAGACCTTTTTCATCGGCTTGCCGAAAGAGATTTCCTTACAGGAGAACCGTATCAGTCTTACACCTGACGCCGTTGCTATTCTTGTGACGCGTGGTCACGATGTGTGGGTAGAGACTTTGGCGGGTGTTGGTTCGCGTTTCAGCGACAAGCAATACAGTGAAGCGGGTGCAAAGATTGTTTATTCGCCACAAGAGGTTTATAAGGCGGATATCATATTGAAGATCGAGCCGCCTACGTTGGCGGAGATGGAGTATTTTAAACCCGGACAGACATTGATCTGCGCATTACAAGT
>JBBRFP010000384.1:0-2464 GCA_038241465.1 Cytophagales bacterium
GCTCACGGCGATGAACACTCTTCGATCTTTACCAACAAGATCAACGAATCATGTGAGAGTCTGAATATTTACATTAACAAGACAACACAGAAATATCTCGACGCAGGAAAAATGGTCGGACTGCTTGGCGGAGATCACAGCATTCCCCTGGGATACATTCGCAGTCTTGCAGAAAAGCATGATAAGATTGGAATTCTTCAGATTGATGCTCATGCTGATCTAAGAAAAGCATACGAGGGGCTTACCTATTCGCTTGGATCGATCATGTATAACGCGTTAAAGATTCCTTCAGTAATAAAAATTGTTCAAGTGGGAATCAGAGATCTCTGTGACGAAGAGTATCAATTGATCAAACGCAACTCCGCCAGGGTAAGTACGTTCTTTGATGATGATATCAAATCTAGTCTTGAGAAAGGAAAGACCTGGGAAAATATCTGTATTGAAATTGTGCGGGAGCTTCCCCAGAACGTGTACATCAGCTTTGACATTGACGGGCTTGATCCCAAACTTTGCCCTCATACCGGCACACCCGTTCCCGGTGGTCTCGAATTCTTTCAGGCAAAGAAATTAATTCAGGCTGTTGCCAAAAGCGGGAGGACGATCATTGGGTTTGATCTGAATGAAGTTGGTGCTGGAAAGGATAATGACTGGGATGCCAACGTTGGAGCTCGCGTTTTGTGGGAGCTTTGTAATTGGATGGCAGTCTCAAAGGGTATTTTTAGTTAGCGGGCAATAAATTTTTAACCTCATAGGAATATAGAAAACATAGCGCTGCCGTCCTTTACGTCTTTGCGGTAGAAAACCAGCAGTGTGCCCTTCAATCAACAGTAACGACGTTTGCTCCGATGCGTTACGTTCGCCCTTTCGGCTTTAATCTTATTTACCTATTTTGCCCACCGAACCTAATCTCCCTTCATGAGTGAATTCATTTCCGATCTGGCTACGGGCGTCTGGACTCCAATTCTGTTCCTATTAATACTCGGCGGTTTGTTCTTCTTATTTTACTCTCGCTTTTTACACTATAAATACTTCTTTCATTCAATCGCTATTCTTAAAGGAAAGTATCACAACCCAAACGATCCCGGACAAATCAGTCCGTATCAAGCGCTGTCGACGGCCTTGGCATCAACTGTCGGCATGGGAAACATAGCAGGGGTTGCGGCGGCTATCAGTATTGGCGGACCAGGGGCATTGTTCTGGATGTGGGTCACCGCGTTTGTCGGAATGTCAACAAACTTCTTTACGAGCACCCTTTCGGTGATGTATCGGGGTAAGGATTCTGAGGGGAAAGTGCAGGGCGGCCCGATGTACGTCATTCGTGAAGCGTTAGGAAAAAAGTGGCAGCCGTTAGCGCTGTTGTTTTGTTTTTGCTGTCTGATCGGATGCTTGCCGATATTCCAGGCCAATCAATTGACACAGGTGATCATCGACATTGGCGTATCATCGGAGGAAACCAAAGCCATGTCATTCATGATCCTTGGATTTGAAATCAATACGTTGAAATTTATCATTGGAATTATTCTGACAATCATTTCCGCAATTGTGATAGTTGGTGGCATCGAAAGAATCGGCAGCTGGGCAGGTAAGATGGTTCCATTGATGATCGTTATCTATTTCGGTTCTGTCCTCACCATTCTGATTTTTAACATCACTTTAGTACCTCATTATTTATGGATGATTATAACAGACGCCTTCGCTGCCACTCACTTTCGTGGTGAACCTGCATTAGGCGGAGTGGTTGGTGGTTTGATCGTCGCGGGTGTTCGGAGAGCCTCCTTTTCGAATGAAGCTGGAATTGGTACTGCACCCATGGCATTAGGCGCTTCTCAAAGTACAGAGCCGATCCGCGAAGGCCTTGTTTCTATGCTCAGTCCGGCGATCGACACGCTACTGGTTTGTACGTTGACGGCTCTTGCGATTCTCGTCACCGGGGTTTGGGAAACTTCCGGAGCAAACGGCGTAACATTAACGGCAATGGCTTTTCAAAGTGCACTTCCTGGCGTTGGTAAATATCTCTTGTTGCTGTGCGCATTCTTCTTTGCGATTACCTCGCTCTTCTCCTACTCGTACTATGGAAACAAATCAATCTCTTTTGTCTTCGGAAATCAGGCCGGCAAATATTATGACTACTTCTACCTCGTAACCATCGTGATTGGGGCCGTCGCTTCCATGACCGATGTGATGAACGTCATCGATATTGCCTATGCATTAATGGCCCTGCCAACAATGTTATCAGGGTTGGTACTGGCTCCTAAAGTTCTGGCGGAAGCCAGGTCGTATTTTAGCAGGATGAAGGCGAAGGGGGATTTGTAGGAATTGATTTCGTGATGGTTGACCACTTTATTTCGTAGGTGTGATCACCATTTTTCGGGACGCCAAACAATTCATGCCGCGATGATTTGACCATTACGAGCTTTGATATTCAGTCGTTTATCCAGGGCTACCGAATAATTGTCCTGAAACA
>JBBRFP010000385.1:0-2443 GCA_038241465.1 Cytophagales bacterium
GTATTGATATCTTTCAAAACCGTTTTTGGGTCACCCTCCAATAGTTTATAACTAAAGAATTGAAAGAAATTTGAATCAACCAGAAATACATTCTCTTCCGTAATGGCTTTATCTCCCACCTTCACAACAGGTCCACCCATATCGTTAATGCGGGTAGCGCTCTCAACTTCGGGAACATCCAGGACCAGTGCAGCGGCCATTGGAGGGCAGGTGTTGGCTACACGGATATCCTGACCACCCATTTTCCCATGAAGGCCTACCTGATAGATCCTGTCACCATCTATCTGGAATTGCTCATAACTAATTTCATTGGAAACAAACAAGAAAATCAGTAAACAAGAGGTAATCCCTACCGTCATGCCAAAGATGTTTATGGCAGAGAAAAATTTATATTTAAGAATGTTGCGCAGGGCAACGGTCAGGTAATTTCTTATCATAAATGGCTTTTTTTATCTTGTTCTTGGTATCTACAGGACTTCGACCAGTAGACGCCATTTTTTACAAAGAAGTTACACCTTCTTTAAAATATTATTCGTCACGAAGAGTCTTTGTTGGGTTCAGCGATGCTGTTGAAAAAGTTTTATACCCAACAGAAAGCGCTGCTATTCCAATCATCGCCAGAGCGGATATCGCAATACTCACAGCTCCTATCTTCAGGTAATACTCCCAAATAGAATCCATCAGCCATTCGGTCATCAAGTACCCCAGGGCACCCCCAATGACTGTAGCAATTCCAAGATTTACCATAAATTCAAAATTAATAACACGTGCTAGGTTCAGCATAGAAGCTCCCATCACCTTCCTCACCCCTATCTCTTTCATCTTCTTAACAATATTTAATGATACAAGGGTGTACAGTCCAATGCCAGTCATAAACGCTCCAAAGAATCCAAGAAATCCAAACATGAGCACGACGTTAGCATTGATTTCATTCGTCTCCTGAAGCTCTTCGTCAACCATCTGCCCATTGTATTGCGAGTTCGGAAAAATTTCCTTGTACTTCTTTTCCATGAACTTATTGACTTCTGTCGCCTTACCTGGGGCTATTTTAGCGACGAGTTGAGCATACTTATTGGGAGCCGTATAACGGATCATCATTGGAAGAATCGGCTCCCACAGGGCACGTGCATAGACGTCTTTAACCACTCCGATCACATATAACTGAACAGTATCTTGCCAGATTAATTTTTTTCCGATTGGACTATCCTTCCATCCATATTGCTTTACAAGCTCTTCAGAAACTATGACCGATTCTTTCCGGTCACTTTCAGAGTCCCTGATGAACATCCTCCCGTTGATCAATTTCATGTCCATTGCATCCAGGTAGTTATCGCCAACATTCATGATATCAATCTCCTTACTGATCGATTCGAATTTAACCGGATCATTGTACCAGTTATTCACGACATTATGTTGTGTTCCCGCAATAACTTCAATATCCTTGTTGGTAATAAGAGCATCACGATAGGTATTGAATGACCCTTCATTGTTTACCCATACGGAAATAACGCTGTGCTTGGCGTATCCGAGATCATAGTCCTTTTGATATTGTCCATTGCGATAAAATGCAAGACCAGAAATGATCATTGTAAGAGAAATAGCAATCTGTCCGCCGAGTAAAATACGGGTAAACCAGCTGGTGCCGCCAAATTTTGCTTTACCCTTCAGGATACTGACAGGCTCAAACGATGTAATGTAAAACGATGGATATGCGCCAGCGATGATGGCGGTGATGAAAAGCAATCCTGCGAGAAATAAGAGAAATCCGGCATTTTCTACGTAATTCAGATCGAGATCTATGAATGCCCACAATGAATCGTAAGCTGGCACGAGCGCCTCTGCCATCAATAGACCTGCCGCCAATCCTAAAAAGCATAAGATTAGATTTTCACCTAGAAACTGCGCTATCAGCTGAACACGCATCCCTCCCATTACTTTCCGAATTCCGATTTCTTTTAGCCTTCTGCTGGAGATTGCAATCGACGTATTCGTAAAATTAAAACAAGCCAGCAGCAAGAGCATTCCTGCAAGGATAGACGGGGCCGTCACTGCTTCGGCCGGAATTCCGCCACCGATGCGATCATTATTCACACGCGCTGCACGATTCCTTGAAGACATGCCTTTGAAATTCTGAAGGTAATATTCAACCACCTTAAAATCTTCCCTGGCTTTATTTTGAGGCTCAATATACTTTTGCAACTGCGTCGTCACACTCGCAATCCTGGATGGATCATCAATCTTTAGAAATAATACGTTCGTAAATCTCTTCCAGTTTGTATCCGTGAATGTAGGATCAAGCTCGATATCCCAATAGTTGTCGTGAAGTGTAATGATGTCAAATTGAAAACATGTATTGCTCTCGGGTTTTTTAAAGACTCCTCCTATTTCAAATTCCTTCGGTCTTCGGACTTCATCCTTCCCTAAGATAATCTGCGATATCGTC
>JBBRFP010000386.1:0-2165 GCA_038241465.1 Cytophagales bacterium
ACGATACTGAGTAATTCGTACTCCTTGTTTTCCATTGAAAGCGTCAGGCCCCTGGATAGAAGAAAATCTCCCACCAAAACCGCTATCTTATTCTTCCACAAGGCATTCACTGAAAAAAATCCACGGCGGTAATCGGAGTCATCCACCACATCGTCGTGCACAAGCGTGGCAGTGTGTAGAAGTTCGATCAGGGAGGCACCCCGGAATGTTGACTCGCTGATCTTTCCGCACGTCCCTGCACTCAGGAATATAAACATCGGGCGCATCTGTTTACCTTTTCGCTTGACGATGTAATTCATGATTTTATCAAGCAAAAGCACCTTCGTATGCATGGAGGAGCGGAATTTCTGCTCAAATTCCTCCATCTCGCGTGCGATCGGGGCTTTAATATCATCCAGGCGTAAAGACATAGCTTGCAATATAACAGCCTATACCCTCAGTTTGATATGGAATAAATGCAAAACCTGAAAAAACACGTTCTAATTTAGCCTGTCGCAATTGACTTATGACTATTTTCGCCCTCTATGTACCCTATCGATAATCATTGGCAACAGTTAATATTCGCTGTCATCGTCCTGGCGATCGCTTTTTTGATCGGAAGGATTGTACGGTTTGTCGTGGGAAGATTCTTCAAAGCAGCCGCTCGTAAAATAAAAGTCGATCACACCCGCTATAATTTTTTTAAGAATGCGAGTGATTTTATTATTCTTCTGATTGCGGTGGTAATCATCTTTCGTTCCATTCCCAGCCTGCGACTAATCGGTAATACATTGATGACAGGCGCCGGTATATTGGCCGCCATTGTTGGATTTGCGTCGCAGCAAGCCTTCTCCAATATTATCAGTGGAGTATTCCTTGTTATTTTCAAGCCCTTCAGCGTAGGTGATCGCGTGCGTGTAGGTCAACTTTATACCGGCGATGTAGAAGACATTACCTTGCGGCATGTTGTAATAAAGGACTTTGAAAACAGGCGAATTGTTATTCCCAATAGCGTTATCAGTAATGAAGTCATCCTCAATTCAACTATTGTAGATGAGAAAATCTGTGTATTTGTTGAGCTGGGCATTTCACTCGAATCCAATATTAATACGGCTCAAATAATTATCCAGGAAGAAGCAGTTAAGCATCCTTTTTGCATCGACAACCGCACGGAGATCGACTTGGCAAAAGGTGAACATCAGGTAATGGTTCGTGTCATGGGATTTACAGAGGTGGCCACACAGCTTCGTGCCTACGTTTGGGCCAACAACCCTACTGATGGATTTGAATTAAAGACCGATCTTCACAAATCGATTAAGCAGCAATTTGACAAACAAGGCATAGAAATGGCAATTCCAATACGCATGATCAGTTATAAAAACCAACCTAACAGCTAGTTGATGGCTAAGCAAAAGCATTCAGGAATAGAAGTAAAGCCTTCAACCGGTGGTCGTGTTGTACTGGAAATGATTCAGTACAATGAGAAAGAATACTCCATGCAGTCAGATCTTTCAGTAGAAGATCTTTTAGCAAACTTCAAGCTAAATGATGTTAACTGGATTAATGTTGATGGACTTCATGATACTTCAATCGTCATGAAGTTGGGAACTCACTTCTGCCTTCATACCCTGCTCATCGAAGACATTCTCAGCGAACATACTCCGAAGGCAGAAGAATTTGACGATCATCTCTTTTTCACAATGAAGATGCTTCACAGCATCAAGAATGGAAAGATTGAATATGAACAAATAAGCTTTGTTCTTGGAAAAGATTTTCTCCTCTCCTTTCAGGAAAAAGAGGGAGATCTGTTCGGATCATTTCGCGAACGAATCAAACAGAGTTCAGGCCGGGTGCGGGCCCGTAAAGGTGATTACCTCCTCTACAGGCTCATCGATATAATTGTCGATAACTATTACACCGTCCTTGACGAAGTTGGCCAGCAAATTGAAAAAGTCGAAGACGATATCTACGAAGCGCCAACCGATAAAGAATTTCAGAAGATTCAGAAAATAAAAAAAGAATTAATCTATCTAAGAAAAGCTTTGTATCCGCTGCGCGATGCTCTCAGTAAATTAACGAAAGACGAATCGGGTTTTATTGAGCAGGCCAACGTGCGATATTTTTCAGATGTATACGACCATGTTGTGCACCTTATCGACTCGTTGGACACGTATAAAGATCTTACT
>JBBRFP010000387.1:0-2101 GCA_038241465.1 Cytophagales bacterium
AGTCTTGACCTGGAACTTTTCATAAAATCCTCGATCGTTTCTATAATATCGGTATCAAGAAACTGACTTTTAGAACCATCAATCAAAATCGCTGAGTTATTAGGAATTTTATCCAAGGCATTACGCAAAGATGATTTATGAAGGAACGAAACATCTTTTGTGAATTTTAAAAGATACTGTTGTTCATTATTTACAAGAATGATAGCAGATTTAAAATTTGTCTTTAACACAAAAAATACAGAAACTAATATTCCAACAAAAATTCCAATGAGCAGATCAGTGAAGATGATCGCAACGATGGTTATGATGAATGGCAGGAACTGATCCTTTCCCTTCTTCCATACTTCCTTAAATACTTCGGGTGATGTAAGCTTGAATCCGACGACCAGTAATATGCCAGCAAGACAGGCTAGCGGAATCATCTTCAGCACACCTGGGATCAAAAGCACTACAGTAGCCAGTAAAAATCCATGTATGATAGCAGACGCTTTTGTCCTTGCACCGGCGTGAACATTTGCTGAGCTTCTGACGATAACTGCTGTGATTGGCAAGCCTCCTAAAAAACCGGAGGCCATGTTTGCTAACCCTTGTGATTTCAATTCGTGATTAAGCGGACTTACTCTTCTAAAAGGATCAAGCTTATCCGCTGCCTCAATGCTTAGTAATGTTTCAAGACTTGCGATCACAGCAAGCGTCAGTGCAATTCTATACACCCTCGGATCAGTAAATCCACTGAAATCAGGGAAGTTAAGCGACGCGCCAAGATCTGAGATTTTATTAAATCCATCAAGATTAACCCGCTGGCCTTCTTGCACCGCGAGGAAAGGAACATAAAGTTCGAAAATGTAGTTGAGAAGAATACCGAATACAACGACTACCAGTGGTGCTGGAAAATATTTAATGCCTCTGAATTTTTTCATTGTCGGTCGATCCCAGAAAATCAGAACAGCAAGGGAAATCAAACAAATGACCACCGCTCCAACATGGAGATTTTCAATTGAAGACACTATTTCAGTGAATGTATTTTGTCCATCCGCCTGAGAGAATTGTTCATCTCCTTCAAAATCGGCATCATAGCCAAACGCGTGTGGTATCTGCTTCAAAATTAAAATCAGTCCGATCGCCGCGAGCATTCCTTTGATCACGGATACTGGAAAAAAATGTCCTAAGGTTCCTGCTTTCGCAAACCCAAATGCTATCTGCATAGCACCGGCGATGATCAACGCACTAAGGAACAAGGGAAAAGATCCAAGCTCAGCAAGAGAAGCCAATACGATAGTCGTTAGTCCCGCTGCCGGACCACTGACACTTACCGGTGACTTACTAAAAAAGCCTGCAACAATACCCCCGACAACGCCCGCTACCAACCCAGAAAAGAGGGGCGCGCCGGAGGCAAGTGCAATACCAAGACATAACGGCAACGCAACCAAAAACACAACCAATGCTGCCGGTACATCATGAGCAAGGTTATCAATAGGACGAAACGAAACTTTGTCTTCCATAAACGGAATGAACAATTAGGAATGAAAAAATGGGTTTAAAAAAAGGAGGAAAAGGGAGAGAGCAATTAGCTCTGAGGAGGAGGAACAGTAATATCTTGAAGAGCTTCCGTTAATTCAAAGTCAAGACAAGCGGTTTCAGAAGAAACAATTTCAATCGGAGTGGGTAGCGGCAGTGAGGATCCGAACAAAAATTCGCTATCTTCTTCATACTCTTTAGTTTCATCTTCTTCTAAAGGATTTTCCATATCGTCCGTGTAAAAAGAAATGGTGGCGTCTTTCTGATAGAGTGAAACAATATCAGCGACCTCTCCTACTACGAGGATGGAAATAAAGTAAAATATGATCCTTATTATTTTCACGACGGGCAAAGATACAGGGAAATAAGGAATGGGTCAAGTTTGGAAGATCCGTTGAGGCGAAAGGTTGCAGGGTACAGGGTGCTTACTCCAGCGAGCATGCGCCAGGCTTGCTGCCACACGATCGTTGCAACATGTACAGGAAGGCAATTGGGAAGCAATACCCTATAAGACAAAGTTTATTTAATTTATCTTTGCTCCCACCACCGCCAATGAATTACACAGAAATTTTTTCCGTCACCC
>JBBRFP010000388.1:0-1913 GCA_038241465.1 Cytophagales bacterium
ATTTTCAGTATAAAGCCTGCACAATTGAGTTAAGTTACTAACTCATTATAGTTGCGACCGTCACGAACATGATAAAGTAAAAATGATAAGCGTCCTCAGCCATTCGCTCTGAGGACGCTTATCATTTTTACTGTTTACGAAAAGGGCAAAAATTCTATCAAAGTTGAGTATCTCTTGTAATAATAAACTTTCCGTCTACTAACCTTGATTATCTCAATTATTAATAATATTATTAACACTACAGCGTGAATTAATTTTAACCAGTAAGATTACTATTTAATTTCTTTAAGCTATGGGACTTATACGCACAAAAGTTACGGCGAAGATGATAATCTACAATTCTTAAGGCCTTTTGTATTAATTTTTCGTCGCCTGACAGAGCTGCCACAACAAGCGATAGCGCCATCGGATGAGTTAAGATCGGACTTTTTTTTTATCAATCACTTGCAGTCTTATTTCAAGTAGAAATGAACTTGCAATCGACACCAAAAGCATATGCCGATGCCAGGCAGTCCAAGATCTGAATTCATAATGATCCATGCCTAATTCGTCTTTGGCTTCATTGAAACACTGTTCAATAGGCCAGCGCATCAACGATGCTTTACACAGTTCAGAAGTTGGCGTGTCAACAGGCGCATTACTGACAGAATACCTAACCACCCCATCTTCAGAACGGCGAATAAATAACCAGCAAGATTTTATAGGGACTTCACCCGTCTCTTTCGCAAAGGCTCTATAAATTTGAAGACATTTGATATCCGAATAAATCGGTCCTTTTGATCCTTCTCCAAGATACATTTTTACCCAGGGTATCGTTTCATCTCCAGCGATGTTGGAAACATGTTCAGCGGGAGTTGTTGCTGCCATTTTGGTAGGGCGGGGACCCCTTCCTTTATAGTCGGGCACTTCAAATATTGGTTCGTGGCGCCAAACCAGTGCGTCGTGATGAATGTCAGCGAAATACCAATAGTTATCCGAAATACCCTCAAGAAATTCCTTACTGTTCCCATAAAGACAGTCCATGCCAATCCATTTTGCCTTAAATAAACCAGATTCCTTGATTTTACGAATCATATTTAGTGCAATTTGTGGTTTAGTCTGGAACGTTAGATCATCGGGCACAACGCACTCTTTCCGGAGTTGTTTATAATCATCTCCAAACCATTTTTCCGGCATGAAAAGCTGTGCAGCAACCAAACCATATCCCTTAGGGCCTGAATAGCCTACAAAAACACCCACCTGACTGTTTTCAACTTTTCCGACGCTACCACAATATTGACGTGCCACGCCGACAGAATTCTTACCTTTTTTAACAAAGCCGCTTTCGTCGATGGTGATCATACCTTCATCGTCTGAAAGGCGCTCGGATTGACCCTCTTGATAAATTTTTGAAGCTTCTTCATCATTCCATTTGGAATCCTTCATGAAAAACTGCAAATTACGAGGACCTCTTGGACTATCCATATATTCTAATGCAATGGGTTCTGCCGACTTCCGTTTCAAATTGCTCAACAATCCCTTAATATACACATTAATATTGAAGGTTTGCTCGGAACGTTGAAAACAGCTTTGAAAACGCTCCATAAAATTGCTCAGCATTTCTGGTAACTTGTCCACTAGACCTCGTACATTGGCCTCTTCCATGATTCCTTCATGCCAGGTGTTTTTTTGCAGTTGCATAGTAATCCTCTCCAGATGTTGGTTATTTTTGAGGACCCGGAGGGGCTTTCCTGTACAACCCATTAACGCTTTGAAGTTTTTCTTTAGCGGGAATAAAAACACTCCTTTTTTGTTTCCATGATAGTGATAAGTGACTCCAACTTTTCCATACCCGCTGGTTTCTCCGACATAGTGCCAGTTTGAAGCCCTATAACAAGTTCCTTTGTAAAGGTCACGATCAACAAAGGTTTCTA
>JBBRFP010000389.1:0-1747 GCA_038241465.1 Cytophagales bacterium
GAAGATGGTTGAAAAAGCCGGAAAAGGCGTTGTGCTCTATATGAAACAGGAAGGCAGGGGAATAGGGTTACTGAATAAACTCAAGGCCTATAAACTTCAGGAGGAGGGACTGGATACAGTGGAGGCAAATCTTCAGCTTGGATTCGACATGGATAACCGCGATTATGGTATTGGCGCTCAGATTCTTCATGATCTTGGTATCAGCAAGATTCGCCTGATTACCAATAATCCGAAGAAGAGAGTTGGTCTCACAGGTTATGGCCTGGAAATTGTAGAAAATGTTGCTATTGAAACAATACCGAACAAGCATAACGAACGTTATTTAAGGACCAAGCGCGACAAGCTGGGCCATACTATTTTAAAGCATCTATGAGGCTGATTTTTTTTCTGGTTTTCATTCTCTTATCATCGGAAACATTCGCTCAAAAATTTCCATTTGAATACTGGCATGAAGGAAAAATAGTACTGGAATCCGGCGATACGTTAACTGGAAATGTAAAGTATGATTTGCAGTCCGATCTGCTGGAGTTCGAAAAGAATAGAAAGCTTGAGTCATTCACGGCACGCAAAGTCTTGTTTTTTCAGATTTTTGATAAAACGGTAACGCGTTACAGATCGTTTTACTCCCTGCCTTACTCGGTTACCGGAGGATATAAAGCTCCGGTTTTCTTCGAGCTGCTGGCAGAAGGAAAGATGACTTTGCTTTGTCGGGAGGCCATTGAACTTCGAAGCTATCCAAGTTCGTTTTATTATTATGGCTCTAGCAGTCGCCAGGTGCTTGTGTATCATTACTTTATTCTAAAAGACAATGGCACGATTGAGTCATTTGACGGAAAGAAAAGTGATTTGCTGGACATGATGGGAAATTATGGGGATACTGTGGAAGCCTATATGAAAAAGAATAAGTTTAAGGTTGATGAAAAATATCACCTCGCAAACATCGTAGTATATTACAATTCACTTTATAAATAAAAAATGTCCAGGCCTTTGATTCTTGTTTCCAATGACGATGGTATAACATCGCCAGGTATTCTCAATCTTATTACGGTAATGAAGGAGCTGGGCGAGGTGATCGTGGTGGCACCCAATCGGCCGCAATCGGGAATGGGTCATGCGATCACGGTAGGGGATACTCTTCGTTTAAAAGAATCAAACATCTTCGAAGGTGTTAAAGCTTATGAGTGTTCGGGCACTCCTGCTGACTGCGTAAAAATGGCAAGGAATTACGTGCTGAAAGAGCAACGCCAGCCCGACGTGGTAGTGAGTGGTGTTAATCATGGAAGCAATACCTCGATCAGTGTTTTATATTCCGGTACCATGTCTGCCGCTATTGAAGGCGCCATCGAGGGAGTTCCCGCAATTGGTTTCTCACTCTGCGATTTTCGAAACGATGCAGATTTTTCACACACGCTCGAGTACATTAGAAAGATCACAATGCAAGTCCTGGAGAAAGGTCTCCCAAAAGGAGTAGCGCTCAACGTCAATTTTCCTCCAAAGAAAAAGGAGCCAATAAAAGGAATCCGCATTGGCCGTCAGGCGAATGCAAAATGGGTAGAAGACTTTGACGAGCGTAAAGATCCAAACGGTGCCCGGTATTTCTGGATGACAGGCAAGTTTGTCAACTTCGATAAAGGAGAAGACAACGATGAGTGGGCGATCGCAAACAACTATGTTTCAGTGGTTCCTTGCCAGTTTGATCTGACGGCGCATCATGCGATCCCGATATTGAACGACGATTGGGACTCTA
>JBBRFP010000390.1:0-1701 GCA_038241465.1 Cytophagales bacterium
TGACGTTGGTCTTTACTCAGATGAACACAATGGGCTTTGTTAAAACCCTGATAATGACTTCCTCTTTTCAAACTAATCCACGCCGGTTGTAATTTGCCTCTGTAGTTTTTCGTAGTTTCGCCCGCGATCTAGAACTATGAAATTGCACGAAAAATATCCCGTCTCTCTTACTAATTCGCTCGGCGGAAAAAAGGAACTGTTTACACCTGTAAACGAGGGGTTCGTTGGCCTGTACGTTTGCGGTCCAACCGTTTACAGCAATGTCCATCTTGGCAATACAAGAACCTTCCTGTCTTTTGATATCGTTTCAAGATACCTTCGATTTCTTGGGTATAAGGTCCGCTATGTGCGGAATATTACAGACGTGGGCCATTTGGTAGGCGATGTGGACGAAGGTGAAGACAAAATCGGCAAGAAAGCGCTTGCTGAAAAGGTCGAGCCGATGGAGATTGTTAAACGTTACACCGAAGATTTTCATACGGTCATGCGCCAATTCAATATCATCCCTCCCAGTATTGAACCGTCTGCCACTGGCCATATCGTGGAGCAGATTCAAATAACGCAAAAGCTCATTGACCTTGGTCTTGCCTATGAGATCAACGGTTCAGTTTATTTTGATGTTAAAAAATATAACACATCACATCACTATGGAATTCTTTCTGGTCGCAACATCGAAGACATGATGGAAAGTGGCCGCGAGCTCGATAGCCAGGATGAAAAGCGTGAGAAGATTGATTTTGCCTTGTGGAAGAAAGCATCTCCCTCACATATCATGCGTTGGCCATCACCATGGGGTGAAGGATTTCCTGGTTGGCATATCGAGTGTACGGTGATGAGCACAAAGTATCTCGGCGAAACATTCGATATCCATGGCGGTGGTATGGATCTGAAATTCCCACACCACGAATGCGAAATAGCGCAGGCAACTGGTGCCTATGGTAAATCTCCTGTTCGATATTGGCTTCATTCCAATATGCTTACGGTCAATGGCCAGAAGATGAGCAAGTCACTTGGTAATTCATTCTTACCATCAGAATTATTCAGCGGCAACCATCCAACGTTGGAACGGGGATTCAGTCCGATGACAGTGCGTTTCTTCATGTTGCAGTCGCACTACTCAAGTACGTTGGATTTTTCCAATGAAGCGCTGACGGCGGCGGAAAAGGGCTATAAAAAATTAAGTGCGTCCCTTTCGACGATAAAAGCACTCACGTATGATGAGAAGGAGACCCCAACTCCGGATAAGGAAATCAATACTACGTTGGACTCATTGATTGCATCCTGCTATCAAAATATGAGTGACGATTTCAATACAGCGAAAACGCTGGCAGTATTATTTGAAATGTCATCACGGATCAATGACATTAAATCAGGCAACCTTTCAATTTCCAAAATTAAGGCAACGGTATTTGAGGACTTCAAAAAAGCGTATGTGGGATTCCTTGAAGATGTGCTGGGTTTGAAAGAAGAGTCGACCAATGATGATCTGCTGCTGGATGGAACTATTAAAGTTCTGATCGAGTTAAGGAAAAAGGCGCGCATCGATCGCAATTATGCTTTGTCAGATAAAATACGGGATGATCTTAAAACAATCGGTGTGCAATTGAAGGATGGAAAAGATGGCGAGATTACATACTCGATTGACTAAAAATTTGGATTAGATATCAGATATTAGGTCACGTCATCAATGGTCGAAGGATT
>JBBRFP010000391.1:0-1575 GCA_038241465.1 Cytophagales bacterium
AGGAGAAATCCAGTGAGTAGGTCATACTGCAGCCGACAGACACGAGAAAAATAGGCAAAGATTTCAGCCAATTATTGGTTGCGATTTTTGCCCATTTTTTTGCCAACTGCCTATGAATCAAATCCTGTACTGCCTGAAATAAATTCACACAGGGTCTCGTTTACCTTTTGCTATGCAAAAACTGAGAATCCTTTGTCTTTTGGGTTTTGTTGCTTCATTCACCATTACCCAGGCTCAAACAAATACACCGAACTCACGTGAACCTGAGAAAAAACAGGTTTATCATTCGCCCGCTAAGGCTAAAACTTCAAAATCCAGCAAGAAAAAAATCACTCATACCAAGGAGTACGAATTCTACGAAAGGGTAGAGAATGCGGCGCGCGAAAAGCAACGACTCCTCAAAAAGCTCTCAAAAGCGCAGTTTAGTGATCACCGGCATTTTGGGCATAAACGCTTGCCAAAGCGGAGAACAGCTAATAAAATGAGGTACTGCAACGAGTGCGGGATTCGCCATTAATTTATCCTGACCGTTAGGAATAAAATATCTTCTATCGTCCTAACTTTGTGGAATGAAGGTTCGGCTGACTGTTTTGTTAATTCTCTATTCGGCAATCACTGTCCTGGAAGTACAGGCGCAGTCGAAAGATCCGGTCAAAACATCCGATAAGAATTTTCCAACGACGCTCCAATCGGTTAATCCTGTAAAGTATTACGGCCCCCGTAAAGAGAAAAAGAAAAAGAAAAAAGGAAAGGTCACACACGATGCTCAGAGCGAATATTACAATCGTATTGAAAGGACCTGGAAGGAAAGGGAAAAACGGGAGAAGACATTAGAGCGTGGCGAAGCTACCGACTTCATGAAGCCCCCTTACTTTGGACATAAAAAACCACCTAAGATCAGAGCAATCGAAAAGAGAAAATATTGTAAGGTCTGTGGCATCCGCCACTAAGGATACTAAAGATGAAATATTAATGATCAAGAAGAAAGCTGTTCACATGAACAGCTTTCTTCTTGATCGGAAAATATGAATTGATAGGTTGAAAGTTTAATAATAACTTGCGTCCGTCTTACCGATACACTGTTGAACTTTGCCCGCACCATTGAACACACTAATCTTAGTCCAACACTAACAATTAGTGATGTTGACCGACTAGTGGATGAAGCTAAACTTCATAATTTTCTAGGAATTTGCGTCCCCCCATTTTGGGTTAAGCGTGCCAAACGCGAGATTGCGGGTGCTCCCATAACCCTCATTACGGTAGCCGGCTTTCCCCTTGGCTATAACATGACTGAAACAAAACTCGACGATATCAAACGTGGCATTGATAACGGCGCGGATGAAATTGATGTTGTCTGGAATTTAAGTTCATTCAAGACGGGCATTCCTTGGACAAAAATTGAGATAGCAAAGTGCGCTCATCTAACGCATTCTCATCAAAAGCTATTAAAAGTTATTATTGAAACCGCCTACCTGTCTAATGAAGAGATCGTAGCGGCGTGCAAACTATGTGCTGATGCTGGTGCAGACTTTGTTAAAACGTCAACAGGATTTGCCCCCTCCGGCGCAAAAGCTG